>JAVHLO010000127.1 GCA_031082105.1 Planctomycetota bacterium | reverse complement strand
TGCGGCGGAAACCGAGTTCGGAATGACAGTCTGGCGATGCTTTTCCTTGATTCGTGAATGGTGCGGGCTAGTCCTTAATTTCCGGTCGCAGAGGAACGCGGTTGAGTTGGAGTGACTACTTGCCTGCTCTTGTTTGAGACCTGTTCTTTTCGAGTCTCTTACAAGTCTCTTAAAGTCCCTGTTTTCTCTTCTTCGCAGCAAGGAACGATCGAATCGAGGTTGCCTGGATGCATGACCTGTGGAAGACAGAAAGGCATTTCATCATCGCCGTCGGCACTGCGGTCGTGGGGCTGCTGGCGCTGCTCTTTGTGGTGTTGCCGAAGTTCAATGAGGCGACCGTGGCGGAGAACAAGACCCGCGAGGCGCGGAAGTTCATCGACGATTCGAGCGACTCGGACGAGTGGCAGACCGCGGCGGATGTGCGCGCGATAGAGGCTGAGATATCAACGCTGCAGGAGACATACGATCGGCTGAAGGAATCGGTCCTGTTGCCGAAGGACGAACGTTTCTCCATGCGCGGCTCGGACTCGGACCCGCTCCTCTTCTT
Source organism: Planctomycetota bacterium (assembly GCA_031082105.1). Lineage (GTDB taxonomy): Bacteria > Planctomycetota > MHYJ01 > JACQXL01 > JAVHLO01 > JAVHLO01. The sequence continues at coordinate 8,345 of JAVHLO010000127.1, read as the reverse complement.
CAGCAGCAGGCGCGAGGAAGTCATGAAGAACATCGAGAAGTCCGCCGCCAGGCACAACATCGGGATCCCCAAGACGCTGAACTTCCGCGAAGAGGAGATCACGCGCGAGGCCGTTCCCCTGCTCCTGCGCAGGTTGGCCGTGGTGGAGCGGCTTGCGAACCTGGCGATCGATGCGGAGGTCCAGTCCATAGTCCAGTTTATTCACGCCCGTGAGGTCGACGACTTCGCGGGCTACGTCCCGCCGCCGGAGGATTTCGTCCGCGGTTCGATGGTGATGATGGAGGTGCAGTGCCATTTCAACTCGCTTGCGACCCTGGCGCATGGCACGCAGAAGAAGGGGAACCTCCTCCAGCTCTACAAGGTGAACGTGGAAAAGGCCCAGGCGGAGGGCGAGATCGTCAAGGCCACGATCATCGGCCGCGCGCTGGACGTGAACGAGACGGTGACGGTGCGCGCGACCGCACCCGCTGGTGAGGAGTCGGGTGAGGATCAGGGCGGCAGCAAATGGCGGCCGGGAAGATAGTCCGATTTTGGATTTTGGATTCTTGATTTTGGATTGATGTCTGACAATCTAAAATCCAAAATCTAAATTCTAAAATCGCCACCGCGAATACAGGTATGCTTCATGCGTAAAGAACGAGTACTGCTCCTGATCGGTCTGGTCATGCTCATCGGCGTGGCGCTCCTGTCCAGGCCGTCCGCGCGAAGCGGGGACGACTGGACCCCGCCCAGCTCTTCGCGGAGCAAACACACGGGATGCGTCCAGACCAGGTCGAAGTTCGTTGCCGATGAGGCCAGCATGTACGTCAGCGCGCGCACGCAGTCGCCGTTCATGCTTCCGAGCGAGAAGGTCGACCTTCCGCCCGAGGACATCTCCTTTCCGCCGGTATCGCGGGTGCTGCCCGCCCTGCCGGTCCCGAGCCCGTTCCCTCCGTTCGCGACGGCCGGCGAGTGGCGGTTCGTCCTCGGCCCGCCCTGCGCAGCCGACGCCCAGACCGGTCTGCCGGCGGAGGCCGACCTGGATTCGCTCATCGCCTCCACAGAGACGACCACCGGCCCTTCGCAGCCGGGCAGCGAGTCCGGCGGGCCATGCGATATCCTCCACCTCAAGGACGGAGAAAAGGTCGAAGGCCGCATCGACGCTCAGACAAAGGAGGGGACATGGATTCTGCGGAAGAAGGACGGAATCCGCGCGTACTACGCGACCAAGGACATCGCCCGCGTCGAACGCGCGCGTAGTTCCACGCAGGAATACCAGGAACGCGCCGCCAAGGCCGACAAGGGCGGCGCCGTGGCACACGTAGAGCTCGCCGCATGGTGCGAGAAGGAGGGGCTCCTGCCGGAGGCGGCGCTTGAACTCGAAAAGGCGCTCTCCGGTTCCCCGCGTGACATACAGGTTGCGCTCCAGTTGGGAGGGATATATCGGACAATGGTCGATCTCGACCGCGAACTTGACGTATACGTGCGGACCGCGAAAAACAGCCCCACGAGCATCGAGCGTGTTCTACTGAAGCTCGGCGAGGTCTACGAGCTGCTCGGCCTTGCGGGAAAGGCGCGCGATGCGTACGTGGCGGCCACAGAGGCGCTGCCTACGTTCACGCCGGCCCGGGTGGCCCTCGCGCTTCTCGTCGTCTCCAACGGCATGGAAAGCGACCTGCCCAGGGCGGAAGAGGAACTCGACCGCGTCGCCTCCGAAGGCGGAGACGGGGTCAAATCGCCGGGCTACACCCTGGCCAGAGGGCTGCTCCTCTTTCTGAAGGGAAATTCCACCGACACGAAGAAGACTCTGACCGAAGCCGCGGCAATGAAGGAAAACACGCTCGCGGCCTCGAACGCGCTCACGGTCTGCGCGTTGCTCGACGGCGATCTACCGAGCGCGGCGAAGTTCGCGATGGACGCGGTCAAGTCAAGCCCCTTCGCGCCGGCGCCGTGGAACAACCTCGGCTTCCTGTACCTCGTCTCCGGACAGCACTCGCTGGCCGCGAAGGCGTTCGCGTGCGCGTTCAAGTGGTCGCCCGCTTCCGCAGAGGCCAAGGCGGGTCTCGCGCTCTGCGAGTTCGCCGCACAGAAGCCGGACGAGGCCCTCGCGGCCGCTGTCGAGGCCGTCACTATAAATCCGAAGTCGCTCTCCGCACGCCTCGCGCTGGGCTGCATCTCCATCGAAAAAGGCGACCTCGACGGCGCTGAAGACAACCTCAAGGCGGCGCTCGAGATCGGACCGAGCTTCACAGAGCCGCCGCTGGCGCTCGGCCTGCTCGCCATGTCCCGGTACGGTTTCCAGGACGCCGTCGCATTCCTCGAGCGCATCGCCCCCAGATACCAGAAACGGCTCGAATGCAAGTACGCGCTCGGCGTGGCCTACCTCGGACAGAACCAGCTCGACAGGGCGGACCGGGAGTTCCGGGAAATACTCAAGCTCGACGACAAGAGCGTCGGCGCGATAAACGGCCTGGCTTACCTCGCATTCGTCAACAGGCGGACCGCTGAGGCGGTCAAGCGGTTCAACGACGTCATCCGCACGGAACCGGCAAACGAATACGCAGTCTCATCGCTCAAGAAGATCGGCGAGAGCGTCACGCGCACCCTGTGGGAGGACACGTTCCACCGCTCCGACCGCGATGATATCGGAAGAGGCTGGGAAGAACAGGAAGGCCGGTTCGGCGTCTCGATTCAATTGGCCAGGAAGCGCGTGCTCTTCACCGGGACACAGGCCGTGAAGGACTGGGGGATCACCTCTCTGGAGCGCACGGTGCGGGAGTCGACCTTCCTGACGATCGAGGCGGAACTGGACGTCTCCCGTTGTACCGGCGCCGTGGCCGGTGTGGTCGTCGCCACCCAGACACAGGCCGGTAAACAACGCGGCGGACTGCTGCTCGGGCTCGATGAGGACCGCATGCCGGCGTACTGTACGGCGGCGAGCTTCGATGACGTCCTCGACTGGAAAAAGCTCGGCACGCAAGCGGTCTCGTCCGATACCGTCAGCCTCAGCATCGACCGCCCGCCGCGCGCGCCCGGATCGAGAGGCCAGGCTGAATTCAGGTTGCTCGTCAACGGCCAGGAGCTCGGGCGGGTCCCCGAATCGAAGGTCACCGGCTCCGAACAGCTCATAGCCGGCGTCTTCGGCACGGCCCAGAAAGACCTGAAGTGGGAACTCGAAGTCGCGCGCGTGAAGATAATCGAGAAGAAGTAGGAAAGAGCAAAGAGCGAAGAGCATAGAGCCTTGAGTAGCAGTAGCGCTCACCTTGCTTTGCTCCGTGCTCCTTGCTCCGCGCTCTTTGCTCCTTGAGGTTCGACAACGATGCGTCCGAAACGACTTGCGGCCTTCACGCTCATGGAGATGCTGATCGTCATCGCGATCATCGGGATCCTCGCGGCCATACTCATCCCGACACTGAATGCTGCAAGGCTCCGCGCCAAGATCGCGACGACGAAGACGGAGATTTCTCACATCAGCGCGGCAATCCAGTCATACGCTTCGAAATATGGCGACTTCCCGCCGTCCGGACTGTCCGCGTTCGGGGTCAAGTCGAACGGACAGAACAACGGCGCCGAGAGCATGCTGGCGTGCCTCGCGACGACCCAGCAGGGAGGGCCCTACATGGACTGGCCGGAGAACCGGCTCGCCAACATCGACGAAGACTCCGCCAAGACGAACGTCACAAAATGGTGGTTCGGCGACAACCAGCTCCGCGAGATGGTTGATATCTGGGGAAACCCTCTCGTCTATTTCCATTTCCGCGATTACGACAAGCCGAAATCGTTCGGCAAGTATCTGTTGAGCAACGGAGAGGAATTGGACTGCGTTCCCCAGAAGAGTGCGCGGACGTCCGCCTATCACAACGCTTCGTCGTTCCAGATATGGTCTTTCGGACCGAACTGTCAGAATGAGGACGGCGGATCCTCGGATCCGGAGACAATGAGCGACGACATCCCGAACTGGTAGACCGGATGACCACGGCCCGAATGAGCTTCGGCGATTTCTAATCAGAGATGTTCATGTCATTCCCGCGAAACCGGGAATCCAGAAGCTCCAGAGGCTGTCCGGCTTCGGCACACAACGAATCAACTGCAATGACGCCGGACCCTCCTGCCTGCCGGCGGGCGGGTTGCCGACGAGTTGGAGAATCTTCATGCGCTCCCTCAGCGCTGATGCCGAGAACGTGAAACTTGAGACCCTGCTTGCCGCCGGCGTTACGCTCAGCGAGCTGCTGGTCGTCCTGTCGATCATCGCGCTCGTCCTGGGGGTCGGCGCCGCCTTCATGACCGAGTCCACAAAGGACCTGTCCCTTCGCGCGTCCGTCGGCGAACTCAAGGCCATCATCAGGTACGCGCGCAGCACCTCGATCAACCAGCACACCCCGTGCTACGTCTACGTCGACGCCCAGACCGGCAAGGTGCTGACCCTTTCCCGCAAGAACGTCGGACTGTGGAGATTCGAGAAGGAGGACAAGGCTGTCTTCCAGTTGAAAAGCGGACCGAGCATCATGCCGGGCCGGCTCGGCAACGGCGTGTACATACCTGCAAAGGGCCATGTGACGTGCGGCGATTTCAGACTGCTCATGCCCGACCAGGGACTCGTGGTCGAAGGCTGGTTCCTGACCGATTCGCGCAGGCAACAGACGCTGTTTGCGAAGGAGAAGGAATTCTCCCTGAGCATGAAGCTGGACGGCACTCTGAGCGCGAAGGTATTCGGGAAGGAAATCAAAACCGCCGTCGAAACAGTAACCAAGCCGGGCGCCGCCGCCGCGGTGGCCGGCAAGGAAATGGAGGTCGAGACGTCGTCGAAAAACGTGGTGCCGCTCTTCACCTGGTTTCATGCCGCTCTCATATTCGACGGTGCGACGCTGGCCATCGAGGTGAACGGCAACGAGGTCGCCTGCAGCGCCTTGCCGAAAGACACGCGCCTGAGGCTTCTCGACACGGATACCGAATTCACCGTGGGTGCGGCGACGTCGACCTTCTCCGGTCTTGCCGACGATGTCGGGATTTTCGCGCTGTGCGAGGAGGAGCGGGCGCCGTTGTCCGAGGGGGTGACGGTCGTCGCCGCCGACGGAAAAGGGATCAGGATCGCATTCGACGCGCAGGGCAGGTTGGACCGGCGGCTCCACAAGGAGCTCCCGACGATCACCCTCAAGCGCGGCACGCAGGAGGAGAAGATCTCGCTCACCTGGCTGGGGACAACGGAGTAATCCGGGGTCCACAAAATCCTGAGTCCACAAGAACCGGGACAAAATTCAAAACCCCGGCGCCGCTGTCCACGAGCCACAGAATCACGCGGAAACACACAGAAGGGCACGGAAGGGGGAAAGTGTGACTCAAGAGACTCGGTTGACGGTCTTCTAGCCCGGATTGTTCGCGTATCAGGGAAAAAGGCCGACAGAACTTTGTTTTGTTTGACAAGGTTCTTTCGCCGCAAAGCGCGACAGTCAATTGCAGGGCCAAGTTCTTTTCGCTTTGCGCTCTTTGCGTGCTTTGCGGTTGGTTTGGTTGTGGCTACGCTGCGCCAGGCAATCTGTGGATGCCGCGCAACGCTGAACGACAGCAAGCGCTCAGAAGGGACCCCTTCGAATATGGAACACGGCTCCGCCATTCGTTTCCCCTGCAGCGGGTGCAGACAGCAGCTCGCCGTCGATGCGGACGCCGGCGGCCGGCGGATCAAGTGTCCCACGTGCGGGCTGATCCAGGACGCGCCGCTGCGGTCCCCCGAACCCGTGTTTGTGCCCGCTGAGGTGACCGGCCAGGCCGGGCCCGCTCCCGAGACGGTCGCGGGAATCCCCTGGGAGCGACGCCATGAACTGGGCCTGCTGAACGCGCTGTGGCAGAACGTCGGCGAACTGCTGCGCACTCCGGCCGATTTCTTCGGACGCATGCACCCCTTCGACGATTTCGCGGGGGCCGTCTTCTTCGCGGCGATCCTGCTCTTCGTTGGCGCGTTCGCGGGGTTCCTCAACGAGATGCTCTGGGACGCCGTCACCGGCGACTACTGGGTGCGATTGCTCGATTCCCTGAAGGAAGAGAGCGTCCTCCTTTCTCAGCTCGAAATCCAACGACCCCGGTGGCTCGACCTGTGGGTGCTGCCCGTTGTGGTCGCCTTCTCGTTCCTGATAATGTGCGTGATCGCGGTCGTTCAGCACGCGGCTGTTGCAGCGCTGGGCGGCGGGAGGTTCGTAACCACGTTCAAGGTGGTCGCATACGCGCAGGCCGCGGATCTGCTTATCTTCATCCCGTTCATTGGCGGTCTCTGTGCTTTGGTCGCAAAGATCGCGCTCTGCTACACGGGGTTCAAGATCTGCCACCGGCTTTCATGGGACCGTGCGCTGTTCGCCGCGGTATTGCCGGTCTTGCTCGTGTGCATGCTTCTCGCCATGTTGCTCGTTGGGTCCGTGCTGCTGGTCATCCTGGCGCTGCGCTAGCCCCGTGCCGCCGGGACTTGTGAACTATTTCACCAAGTCTTGACATGCGCGGGATGAAGTGCTATCTTACGCCTGTCGCTTCGTTGTTTGTTCAATTGTCTGACAATTTCCCCATGAAACTTGAAGACAAGGCCTTTGCCGAGCATTTCGACCTGCTGAAATGCATCCAGTGCGGCAAGTGTACCGGCGGCTGCCCGGTCTCGCTCAAGTCGCGCCTCAACGTCAGGCGCCTCGTGAACGACGCCATCCTCCGCGAGGATCCGGCGTTCCTCATGGAGAAGGAGGAACTCTGGGAATGCACGAGCTGCGGCGCGTGCACCGTCAAGTGCCCGAAGCAGGCCAAGCCGTCCCAGGTCGTATTCGGGATGCGGTCGATTCTCGTCGAACGCGCCAAGGTGCCGGTTGCCGTGCGGGACGCGCTCGAGAGCGTCGTAAAACACGGCAACCCGTGGAACAAGCTGCGCGAGAAGCGCACGGATTGGTGCAAGGACCTCGGGTTGAAGAGTGTGGGAGAGGGCGCGCAGGTGGACTACCTCTACTACGTGTGTTGCACCGCCGCGTACGACCCGCGAATCCAGAAGACCGCCCTCGCGCTCGTCAAGCTGTTGAACAAGGCGGGCGTCAACTTCGGCACGCTCGGCGACCAGGAATCGTGCTGCGGCAACGATGCCTTCAGGATGGGCGAGCGCGGCCTCTTCGAGATGCTCGTCGAAGACAATTCGGCGCTTCTGAAAGACACCGGGGTCAAGACGATCCTCACGGCGTCCCCGCACTGCTTCAACGCGCTCAAGAACGAATATGCCGGCCTCGGCCTGGAGGTCGTGCACTATACGCAGCTCCTTGCCCGGCTGGTCCGTGAAGGCAGGCTGGCGCTGCAGGGCGGCTCGGGTGTCCCGCCTGCGAAACCGGAGGATGGCTCGACAGCCTCGTCGGCATCGTCCGGCGCTCCGCCCGCCGCGACGCCGGCCAAGCGTGTCGTCGCGTACCACGACCCATGTTTCCTCGGCAGGCAGAACAAGGTCTTCGACGAGCCGCGCGAGCTTATCAAGGCGGTGCCGGGCGTCGAGTTCGTCGAGCTCGACCGCGCCCGCGAACGCAGCCTCTGCTGCGAGGGCGGCGGCGGCAGGATGTGGATCGAATCAACCTCGAAGAAGGAAAGGCTTGCCGAAACGCGGGTCAAGGATGCCCTGTCGAAGAATGCGAATATCCTCGCCACCGCATGCCCGTTCTGCGTGCTCACCCTCGAGGACGCAGTAAAGACGACCGGCAGCGAAGAGAAAATCCGCATCGTGGATGTGGCGGAACTGCTTGCGGAGCATCTATAGCGCCCATGTCAGACCCGTCCGACCTGTCCGACAGGTCTGACGGGTGGACTGCGGCCTGCACCAAGATAGGAGGATCCGGAAATGGAAATCATCGTCTGCGTGAAGCGCGTCCCCGAGACGGCCGAAGCCTCGCTCGGCATCGACGGCAGCAAGAAGGGGATCAAGGAAGAAGGATTGGTCTTCGACGTGAACGAATGGGATAACTACGCCGTCGAAGAGGCCATCAGGCTCAAGGAGAAATTCGGCGGGACCGTCACGGTCATATCGATCGGCAAGGAGGCTGCCAACGAACAGATCCGCGTGTGTCTTGCAAAGGGCGGCGACACGGCCATCCGTCTCACGGATCCGCATTTCGACGGCTCCGACGGATTCGTCACGGCGAAGATTCTACACAACGTGATAAAGAAGATGAAATTCGACCTGGTCCTGACGGGCGCGATGGCCGAGGACGACAGCTTCGGCCAGACCGGAGTGAACCTTGCGGAACTGCTTGGCGTCCCGCACGCAGCGCTCGTTACAAAGCTGGAGATACTGAACGAAAAGCGCGCGAAGATCTGTCGCGAGCTCGAAGGCGGGCTTTCCGAGATGCTCGAGATCGCCCTGCCCG
>JAVHLO010000126.1 GCA_031082105.1 Planctomycetota bacterium | reverse complement strand
AGACCGATCCAAAGGGCACGGAGACAACCATTCAGAAGCACCCCTGGGGGAGCTTCAAGGTCGGCTCAAGTGTGACGATGAAGAACTCGGGCATGGGCGTCATGAGCGAGATGAAGATGACGCTGGTGAATCTCGATGCGGATTTTGCGACTGTGAAGTCCGAGATGAAGATGGGCGAGAACACCATGCCCGCCACCGAGATGAAGATGGCCTTGAAGGGCTATGCAACAATGGCCGGCTCCACGGTGAAGGAGCTCAGCAAGAAGAATGAAGACCTGAAGATCGGCGACAAGACCTTCGCGTGCGAGGCAATTGAAATCGAAGAGACCACGACTGCCGGCAGCTGCGTCCGGACGACATGGTACTGCAAGGACGCCCCGACAGGTGTGCTCCAGGTAGTCGCGAAGATGAAGATGGGCGAGACCGAGACGACGTCGAAGACGACGGTGACGAAGCTCGAGGATGCCGTCACGGTCGCCGGCAAGGAACTGAAGTGCATCGTGTTCGAGACCGTCAGCGACGGCGCGATGGGCAAGTCCACGAGCAAGCTGTGGCAGACCGATCAGATCCCGGGCTTCAGCGCGAAGATGGAAACCGAGATGAAGATCGGCGAGAACACCATGAAGACGACGATGGAAGTCATTGCGTTCGAGGTGAAGTAGTCGACCGACTGCATCACGACGTAGTTGAAAAGACGGGCAGGCGGTCCCAACGGGCCGCCTGCCCGTTTCGTTTCATGGTCGCGGATCGGTTCGCCGCATCCGAGCTGCGCGCATCGGCAAGCGGCTGTTCAAAGGCCGTCTCCCAGGAATGTCCCGCTACCCATCCCGAGACTCGCCCGACCTCAGAACTTCTCCGGCGCGAGGCCGCTGCCGCTGCATTTCGGGCACGGCTTTGAGCCCTTGCCGGAACAGCCGGTGCAGGGCGAGTCGTCGGAGCCGCGCCCTTTGCAGTCCGGGCATTCCACGCGGCCCTCTTCGCAGCTCTTGCAGGGGATCCGTCCCTGGCCCGCGCAGATCTTGCAGGGCACAGGGTCCTTCCTCACCTTCCTCTTTACTGTCCCCTTCCCATCGCATTCGGTGCATTTGTTGTCGCCCCATATCTTGCCTTTCCCTCCGCACGCCTCGCACTTCACCGTCTTCTCCTCCCATCTCTCGACCACGCCGGTCCCGGTACAGTCCGGACAGGGCGCGGTGCCGACACCCTCGCATTGGGTGCATTTCAGCTTTCCGCTGCCTTCGCATCTCTTGCAGTTGGGTCCCTTGATGGCGCCCGAGCCGCCACAGGTCTCGCACGGCGGCGCGCCCGCGCCGTGACATTCCGGACACTGCAGGGAAGGATCGACGGCCAGTTGATTCGCCACCCACTCATTGATGGTCTTCTGCAGGGCATCCAGTTTCTTGACCAGCGGTTCGTGGTCGCCCCGGCTGCGGTCGAGCTCCTCCAGCTCCTTCTGCGCATCCAGGATATCCTCGCGGAAGGCGGAGAACGCGCCGTTCTCCGCGACTTCCCTGCACTTGGCCCCCGCTTTGCCGTACATCTTCGAAAGCGTCCAGTTGCGCACGAACTTGAGCGCGGACTGCAGGTCGGTCTGAGTCTTCTTCAGGAGCGCCTGCGTGTCGGCGAGCCCTTCCGCGGCCTCCGTCCACGGCGGTTTCTCTCCGGAGAAGAGCATCGCCTTTCTGAACTCGAACATCGCCTCGGCGTACTTCCACTCGCCGGCCAGCCGCTTCCCCTCCGTGACCGCCGCCTGCGCGCCCTTGCGCCATTCTTCCTGCCGCTGCGCCTTTGCGGCGGCCGCGGCGCGCTGCGCTTCGAGCTTCGTCCGGGTCTGCGCCAGGCGCGCGTCCCATTCTCTGAAGGCGCGCCCGCACTCCTCGCACCGCGCAAACAGCTTCCAGTCGCGCAGCTTCTCGAACCGCTCGACGGCCGCGTCTTCCTTCCCCCTGGACAATGCCCGCACGACCTCGTCGAGCCGCCCAAGAAAGTCCTTCTGCGCGTCATCGAGCGTACCTTGCAGGTGCGCCCTGCCCTCCTGCAACATCGGCTTGCCGTCCATCGTCGATACCCTGGCGATGAATTCGTCGAGGACCGCAACCGCCCCGGCGTGGTCACCCGAGGAGATCGCGTCCCGGGCGGCGATCTTGGCTCTCAGGAAAGCCTCGTCGGCCATCATGTAGGCGGACTCCAGTTTCTGCTTTCGCGCGGAGGCCTTGTTGGCCGCGGGCGTTTTCGGATATGCGCGTTCGATGTCGCTGTAGGCGGCGGTGATCTGCTGAAAATCGCCGGTGCCGGCCTGGGCCTGCTCGACACTCTCCGCCCCCTTGAGCGCCAGATCGGCCTTGCGGCACTGCTCAGAAAAGTCCTCGGTCTTGTCCGACGCGTCCTTGTCGGACGAAGACGACCGGCTCGAGATGCCCTTGTGGATGAAATACCCCACCACGATCAGGAGCAGCAATCCAGCCGCGGATGCCGCGTACCCGAAGATCTTCCCCGGCGCGAACGACCGGGACCGCGCGCCGGCTGGCACGGCCGGGAACCCGTTCTGAGACCAGGCCTCGGGGACGTCCTCGTGCCAGGCTTCAGGCACGGCTTGGGGGACGGCCTTGGGGACGGCCGGGGGGACGAATTGAGGGACGGCCGGGGGGACGAATTGAGGGACGGCCGGAGGGACGAACTGAGGGACGGCCGCAGGGGCAGCTGGAGGGGCGGCCTGGGGGACGGCGACCCCGGCGGCGGCGGTCGGCGCCGTGGGCGCTGCCGCGTTGGGCATCGGAATCCCGCGCTTGTCCCACTGAGTACGGACAACCTGGTTGAGCTGCGCCGGCGAAAGGCAAGACTTGGCGACCAGGATGTTGCCGAGCCGTTGCGGAATACCTTTCGCGTCCAGCTTCTTCTGGATAGCGAGGCATTCCTCGAGCTGTCCAGCGGTGACGAACCCCATCTTGACGGCGATGTCGCCGAATGTCGTGCTTTCCACCGCCGTGCCGGCCTGAAGCAGCTCGGCGGCCGCAACGTCCGCCGCCTTGTCCGCGTCCGCCGAGAGCGGGCTTTCGCAGAGCGCGCAGACGGTGGCGCCCTCTTTGGCCTTCTCACCGCAGATCGGACAGGTGGGTGCGGGCGAGGCTGCCTTCAGCGCGGCAATCAGGGTGGGCGCGGTGCTCTGGAGGAGATCAAGCGGCTTGCCGAGTCGAACCTGGGCCTGCTTTAGCGCCTGGTGTTGCTGTTCGTTGATCATCCCGCGCTCGCGCAGGATGAAGCCGAGCGGCGGGATGACGGGCGCCTTCTTGACGACGGCGCGCTGCTGGATCGCCAGCGCCACTCGGATGTTGTCAACACTGCAGAAACCGTTCAGCACCGCGAGTTCACCGTATGTCCGGTCTTCCTCGCGCGACTGCGTGCGCTTCTGGGCATCGAGTATCGTCTTCACCTGGTCGGGTGTCAGCTTGCCGAGTTCGGTCAGTATCTCGCCGAGTGTCTTCGTGACACCGGCGGTCTTGCGCTCCTGCTGGACACGGATGGCGTCGGCGAGGTCGGTCTCGTTGAGAAACCCCTTCTGGACCGCCAGCTTGCCGAAGATCATTTCCGCTTCACCGGTCATTCTGTCGCTCCTCGTCGTACCCTTGACCAGCAAGCCGCCACTTTTCACGGTATCTCACCATTCAAACTCGGCGTACCGGCACACCAGATCGGCACGGCATCCGGAATGGCGGACGCGCACACCCGCGATCACCGCTTCTCGCGCAGCCGTTCGAGCACGCGGATGATCGCCGGCGGGACGTCGACCTCCTTCGCCTTGATGGTCTGGACGAGCTCTTCTACCCAGTCAGCGGTCCAAGCCGGGATGTCGTTCCATTCCGCTTCTTCCCCCGTGACGAGCGGCGCCGGCGGCTTGTCACGCTCAAGGCATGCCGGGTCGCCCAGCAGCGCGGCATGGAGCGCGCGCTTCGCCGAGGCGAGATCGTCGAGCTTCACGTAGTGCAGGACGAGCATCAACCACGACCGGGCCCACTCCGCGGGATCGGCCTGCGCCGCCTGGACGTTCAGCGGCCGCCCCTCGAGGATCGCCGCGGCCACCTCGCCGTACTGCTTCGCCTTCTGACGCCGCCGCGCCGCCTCCGCCGACTCGCCGCGCCCGCGGTCGGCCATGTACAGGCTGATCTGCGTGTACGGCAGCGGATGGACCGGGTCGAGCATCGCCGCAATCACATACGCGGCCACGCCGCCGTCCTCGAGTCCGTTCGACATGCAGTATTGGCCGATCGCGCGGTACACCCGCGCATAGCCGGGCGCGTAGCCCTGCATCGGATTGTCCTTCGAGATCGGGACCGCCGCGCCGGACCATACGGGACGCTTGAGCGCGCCAATGTCCTCGAAGACCGTCCGCGCCACGACGGGCAGCGATGACGCCGCGACGCTGTTCAACAACGAACGCGCGAGCACGGCCGGAATCCAGAAGTCCGGTCCGGTATCCACGCAGGACTTTTCAACCACCCCGGGCTCGCCCTCCCCCTCGGTGGGCGCGGTCTCCGCGCCTTCCGCGGGTTTCGCGCCGGACGCAGGCTTGCCCTCGCGCACCGCGGCCGGGTACGTCTTGCCGCGCTTCTTCAGAAAGTCGAGCAGCATGCCCGCCGAGGCGGCCGTATCGGGAAACTGACTTGCGACCTGCAGGTACTTGACAGGATCGTCGAGCGCAACGCGCTCGGCCGTCTTTTCCGCGGCCACGCCGAGCGGTTCGACGACGCTCTCGCCGGTCCGCCACAGCATCTGTCCCGTCCCCATCAGGATCTCGATCGTTATCTTCATCGGGAGCCACAGGAGTGCGCCGAAGCCGGGCCTCGGCCGCTCCTCAATGAAGTACTCGACCGAAGACTCCTCGCGGAAGAACGTGCCGCACAGGTTCTGTGCGCTCGGGCCAACCTCGTGCGCGAAGAAGTAGGCCAGGCCGAGGGCGACATAGGCCTCCGCGCAGCGAGGGTCCGCCTCCACCGCGCGCGTGTAGTCCTCGATCGCCGAATACAGATTTCCCTGCGTCACAAAGAGGTCGCCCCGCGCAAGAAAGAGGCGCGCATCGCGCGTGGATTTCCGGACCGCGTGCGTGTAGAAGTCGAACGCCGCGTCCGGTGATTGCAGCATCATGTACGAGTAGCCGAGCCTGTAGCACACGTCGCGAGTCGTGGCCCCTTCACCGACGAGCTGCTGAAGTACGTCGACCGATTGCTGCCACTTCTCGCCGGCGCAGGCCTCGACCGCGCCTGCGTATCGCACCTCGTAGTCCTTGGGCAGCGGTCGCGTGGACCTGCAGGCCGAGAGAAACGTCGAGCACGCGCCGATGAGAACCACACAGGCGCGGATGCCCCAGGTTTTTATTCTAGACGAAGAATGCACCTTCGACCTCCGATGTCGATGGACAAGGAAAATCATCTCCAAGGACAATCACCTCTGTCGTTTCCACGCCCTCCTCTGTCATTCCCGCGGAAGCGGGAATCCAGCTCCTATCACATTGCGCTCGCCTCTGTCATTCCCGCGCCCCTCTCTGTCATTCCCGCGCAAGCGGGAATCCAGTCGTTCGTCATCATGTGTCCGCCCCCCTCACCTGACATGCTGGATCCCCGCTTCCGCGGGGATGACATTGTGCCGCATTCGAGGACAACCGGTTTGCCGCCTGGATCCCCGCTTGCGCGGGGATGACACCTCGCCCAACGCACGCGGCACTGACACCTCGCGGCGCTCCGCACTCTTCACTTCCACCCTTCGATGTTCGCGGCGCAACGGAACCCGCAGAAGGGCGAGGCGCCGGCGCCCTCCTCTTCCATGTAGCATCTGGCCTTCTCCGCGCCCAGCGTTATCCCGCCCCCGCGGACGGCGGTTCTTCTCGCAGCGGTGTCACTTCCATCGTCCCGGAGCACCCACTCGCGCACGTTGCCGGCCATATGACGGCATCCGTATGGCGAGAGATCGCGGGTCTCCGAAGTAACCGGCGCCACCGTGGAGCCAAGGCTTGCGATCTTCGCGACCTTGCCCGCCTCCTCGACCGCCATCCCCCAGGGCAGGTCGCGGCCGTCGACCCCGCGCGCGGCCTTCTCCCACTCCAGCCCGGTCGGCAGCCGCTTGCCTTTTTGTTCGGCGAACGCAAGCGCGTCTTTGGCCGAGACCCGGCGCACCGGTTCGGCGTCCGCGCCGGATACCGGACACTCCGCCAGACTGCGATATCCCGCGATCGAGACCTCGGCGGTATCGATGGCGAAAGGCGCCGACGCCGAAGCGAACAAGAGCACACTGCCCGGTCCGGGCGCGCCGGACAGGAACTCGCCGCCCGGCACGATCGTCATCCCTTCGTACTTGCCGCCTGCGGCGAAGAGCTTCTCGTCCAGGAGCGGCACGGAGACCGTCGTCTCCTCGCCGGGGAGCAGGATCAGTATTGGAAACGACATGGTCCTGTGCCCCTTCGCAGACAGCTCCGCGTCGTACGTGCCTATCGATAGGATCACCTTTCTTCCCGACTTAATGTCCAGGTCAAGATGGGGTTCGAGGCTGACCCGCTTCACAAACCCGCCCGCGCAGCTCGTCTTCCAGACCTTCAGGCTCGCCTCTGCGAGACCGTGGTTCACCACGACCCTGCCCGACACCCGGTCGAGGCTGCCGCATCCGTCCGCTTCGCGCAGGGCGTCTTCGAGGGGCGGTTTCCCGCTCTCAGCGAAGGGGACCGCAAGGAAGTCGAGCGCCCATCTGAGCGCATGACATCGTGCAATCCTCGGGAAGAGAACATGTCGACTGAAATCGTCGTTGATGCCGACCAGGTATGCAACGTTCATCGCCACGGCAGCAGGCACCGGCGGCAACAGGCTGTGCATGTCGATCATCTGCAAGGATGCGTGTTCCAGGATTGACAGGGCGTCAGCTTCGTTCTTCTTGACGACCGCGATCTGTTCCGCGGTCGGGGCTGAACCGGGTGCGCGGGCGGCCACGGCGCCGGCACCAGGGGTTTCCGGCGGGCCGCCGGGCGACGCCGGGCGCGGCAACGCCCTCCCGCGCAGCGCGAACGACTCCGCGAGCAACGTCTCCGCGCGCTCCAACCCGATCTCGACCGCGCCCAGCCGGTCCGCAAACGTGGCAAGGTCTGTCGCAACCTCCTTCAGCCGATATGCCCTCGTCTGGGCAGTCTCGATGCCGTCGCGCAGCGGCTCCGCAATCCCTTGCCTCTCCACTGACGACTTCCAATTCTCGTACCCGGCATGGAGAGACTCCAGCCGGTCTATGGTCTGGCGGACATCGTCCACACCGGCCGTATCGCTGTCCAGGCCGGGCCGGTTGGCGGATTCGAAGTCTTTCTCCAGCTTTGCCAGCGCATCCTGTGCGGCGGTGATGGACTCATGTCGTTTCAGTTCCGCTTCCCGGGCCTGTCTTTCCTGCGCCTCCTTATCCCGGCGCTGCGCTTCTTCACGTTGGAGCCGCGCGGCGAGTTCCGTGGCCTGGGTTGTCTCCTTCTTTTGCTTCTGCAGCTCGTACTGTCTGAGTTTCCAGATGCCGAACGCGCCCGCAACGAGGACCAGCACGGCCGCGGCGACCAGCACGAACCGCTTCACCGCGAGCGATTTCCTTCGTCCGGACCATGCGCGGAGCCGCGTGGCGAGTTCCGCCGCCGAGGCAAGCCTGCCGTCCGGTTTGCCGGCGAGGAGCGCGCGAAGGTCCGCGCGCACGATCGGGTCCGGGATGTCCTTCGCCCATTCCGGCGTGACGGCGCGATTCAGGTCGCACGCCATCATCTGGTACAGCACGACGCCGAGCGAATACAGGTCGCTCTGGGGCGACGCGGACTGACCCTCGACGCGCTCGGGCGCCATGTAGAGCAGCGTGCCGGACTCCGTGCCGGACTTGGTGGTCTGCAAGAGCGCGGACGCGCCGCTGGTGATGCCGAGGTTGCTGATGACGCTCTCGTTGACTACCCTGCCGACCCCGAAGTCGGAGAGCTTCGTCCGCGGCACGCCCGGGGCGACCTCAACGGCCACCTCGTCGACGAGCATATTCTGCGGCTTGAGGTCCTGGTGTATGACGCCGGACTTGTGCGCGACGTCGAGCGCGTCGGCAACCTGGGCGACGATTTCGAGTTTTGCCCGCGTGCTCAACTGCCGAATCCGTTCCCCTTCGAGCAGCCAATCGCGCAGGTTATGGCCGGGCACGAACTCCATTCCGAGATAGTACGGGGCCTCCTTGAGATAGACCTCGTGGAGGCGCACGATGCCGGGGTGTTCGCCGATCTTCTGGCGGATGACCTGAAAGAGCGCGAGCTCCCTGCGCAGCGCGCGCAGCCGATCGCGGTGGAAGCAGAATTTGAACACGCGTTTTTCTTTGGTGGCGCGGTGTGCAGCGCGCCAGACCTCGCCGAACCCGCCCTGGCCGATCTTCTCTTCGAGCAGCCATTCGGTGCCGGGCACGTGGCCGTCCGGGGCCGGGCGCCAACCGAGCTCTTCGACGGACCCGTCGGCGGGTCGCGCCTTTTCGGACGCGGCGGGCGGACGTAGCACGCCGAGCCCTTCTTCGCCCACTTCGCAGACCTCGATCGGTTCGTCGACGCCCTTCATCAGGTACAGGCCGTGGTTCAGCCAGACGAGCGGCTCGAGCCCGCCGAGGTCGCGCCCCTTCAAGACCTGACGCGCGTTGTCGAAGATGGCCCGCGTGCACAGGATCTGGCCGCCCTCGCCGAGCGACATTATGCGCGCGGCGGTGTCGACCTGCAGGCCGTAGAGGTCGAGCGGTTTCTTGTCGTCCTGGCGCTCCTCGACGACGACCTCGCCGAGATGCGCGCCAAGGCGGATCGCGAGGCCGGTGTCCTTCTCCTTCGCAGAGAGCTTGGGTGGGAACCTGAGGTCCGGGGCAGACGGACGGCCCTCACCCTCGCCCTCTCCCGGAGG
>JAVHLO010000125.1 GCA_031082105.1 Planctomycetota bacterium | reverse complement strand
AGCCTGCAAGGCTTTCCCAGGAACCTCGATCACGCAGAAGATACTATTGACTTCCACGGCGACATCTGCTACAGTGCGAAGACGTTCGATAACTGTCGAAGTCGCAGCCGTTGCGCAAGGAAGAACTCGAAATTCAGGTTCAAGTATTGCACGGAGGAAACCATGGAGAGGGGAAATTGGCTCCCGCGCCAGAAGTACATCCTGCTCGGACTCGCATTCCTCGTCCTCAACGCATACTGGTTCTACGAGTGGAAAAGCTCCCGCCACGATCGCGCACCAGGCCCTGTGGGCCCGTCGAGAACGCTGGCAAAACCCGAGTTCAGCCCGCCTTCCGACGCGATCATGCCCGCAGACGGCACGCTCGTCCTGCGATTCAAGGAGGACATGGTCCCGAACACGCAGGTCGGCAAGCCGATCGATGAAGACCTGATCACATTGAACCCGCAGATCGAGGGCAGGCTCAAGTGGTCCGACCCCAGGACGCTCACCTTCAAACCGATCGGCGCATGGACAAGGGGCACGCGATACAACGTCACTGTTCTGCCGGGGCTCAAATCGCGTTCCGGTTCGACACTCCTGACCCCTTGCGCCCACAAACTGCACGTCCTGCCGCTCGCAGCGTTCGGCGTTCGCCAGACCGGGTTCACAAACGACCGGAGGATCACGCTCGAGATCGAGTTCACGGATGAGATCTCCGCGGAGGACCTGAAGGCGCATCTCACACTGCGCGACGCCGCGCGCGATCCGCAGGAAGTGCCGTATGAAATGCGCGGCACATACTGGAGGGAAGGCCAGGCCGACGGAAGGGGACGGACGTTCATCGCCACTCTCGACACGGCCCCCGTGACCGGCAATGAGCTCGTCGTGAAGGTCCTGCCCGGCCTCACCGGCAAGAGCGGCCGGCTGGGCATGACCAGGGAGTTCGAGCACCGGCTCGTGCCAGATTTCAGCCTGCGCGTCACCGAGATCTACGCGCACCAGGTCTGGCCGAGCCATACGTGCAGGATCACGATATGCTTCTCCTCTTCCGTCGTCCTGCCCGATGCCGCCACGTACATCAAGACCGAACCGGAAGTGCAGTTCCGGCTCGAAGGGAATGACAACTATGTGACGCTCAACGGCGACTTCAAGCCAGGCACACGCTACGCCGTCAGCCTTTCCAGGGGGCTCCCCGCAGTGAACGGCAATTCCCTCTCCGCGGATGCCAAGCGGACGGTCTACACGGAAGACCTTGAGTCCGGCATCGTGTTCAAGATCCCGGGTCAGTACCTCTCGAGCGAAGCGAACCTGCTCCTTCCGATCGAAACGGTGAACGTGAAGAAGGTGTCGGTCGGCATCGAGCGGCTGTATCCGAACAACGTCGTCTACTGCGCCGCAAAGACCGCCCGCAGACGGTACGGGAGCGCGCTCAGCGGTCTGGCGAAGCAGGTCGTGGCGAACACCGAGATCGAGTGCTCCGCGGAACGGAACGTGGTCAACACCACGACACTCGACCTGCGCGAAATGCTCGGCGACGAGGCGGTCGGGATCTTCGAGGTCGTTGCAAGCAGCCCCGATAGCTGGGACCACGAACGGAAGGTGATTGTCGTCTCCGATATCGGGATCTCGATCAAAAAATCGGAAACCGACCTGTTCATCTGGGCGAACTCGCTGCGGAGCCTCGCGCCGGTAGCGGGCGCGACGGTGCAGGTCTTCTCCGAGACGAACCAGGAACTGCTCAGCGGCATGACGGACGCGGAGGGCGTTGCGCATTTCCAGGACGTACAGTGGAAGGAGGAACTCCAGCCCTTCATCGTCGTCGTCGAGAAGGGGCGCGAGCTCAGCTACACCGTGCTCGGCGAGGCGGAACGGCTCCGCACCGCGGAGCTTGACACGCACGGCCGCCCGTACCTGGCGCGCGGGTTCGAGGCCTGCGTATTCACGGATCGAGGAATCTACCGTCCAGGCGAGACCGTCCACGTCGAGGCGATCGTCCGCGACAAGGACCTGGCCGCTCCAGCGATCGCGTTCCCGCTGTCGGTCAAGGTCATCCGCCCCGACGGCAGGACGCACGGGAAGATGGTCGTGCTCATGAACGAGCACGGCGTGGCCAGGGGCGCGGTGACGATCCCGAACCACGCCATGACCGGCCGGTACACGGTCCGGTTCGGCATCCCCGGCTCGGACAAGTCGATCGGCCAGGTCGCGTTCGGCGTCGAGGAGTTCGTCCCGCCGCAGTTGAAGGTGGCGGTCAAGGTCGAAGGCGAGCGGTTTGCCGCTTCTAAGCCCATCCCCATCACCGTGGAGGCGGTTCATCTCTTCGGCCAGCCGGCCGCGGGGAACAAGGTCGGCGTCACGGTCTCCTTCGCGCCCATCGACTTCACGCACCCGTCATGGCCGGGTTTTGTTTTCGCGGACAGTGAAAAGTGGAAAGATGTGTCGCCGGCCGATGTCGTTCTGCCTTCGAACGTGCTGGATGAGGACGGGAGGCGCGAGTTCAAGGCGGAAATCCCGTCAGGCTGGAAGCCGCCTTCCGCCCTGAAGGCCACGATCTGCGCCACCGTGAGAGAGACGACGGGACGCGCGACGTCCGCCTTCGAGACGAGGATGATCGATGTCTATCCGGTCTACGTCGGCATCTGCTCCGCCTCGCGCGAAGGGTTCGCGAAGGTGGGCGAGCCGTTCAATATGAAAATCGTGCCGGTCGACGCGGCCGGCGCCGTGGTCGAACGCGAAACGCTGGAGATCACCGTCAACAAGGTCTTCTGGAACACCGTGCTCAAGCGCGACCCGGACGGCTACTTCCGCTACCAGTCGACGCGCGAGCTGTCCGTCGTGCGCAAGGAAACCCTGCGAAAGGTTGCGGCGGCCGTCGACTTCGCGCACACGCCGAAAGAGTACGGGCAGTACCTGATCGTCGTTTCCGACCCCGCCTCGGGCGCGTCGGCGTCAGCGGGGTGCTATGCGCGATCCGGTATCGAGGAGTGGGGTTCATGGTCCATGGAGAAGGCGGACAGGGTCGAGCTCGAGCTGGACAAGAAGCAATACTCGCCGGGCGAGACCGCGAAGGTGCTGGCCCGCGCGCCGTTCGCCGGCAAGGCGCTGATCACGCTCGAGTCCGACAGGGTCCTGTGGCGGAAGACGATGCAGGTCGAGGCGAACACGTTCGAATTCGACCTGCCCATGCTCGCCGAGTATCGGCCGAACGTCTACTGTTGTGTGACGCTGATCCGGGCCGCGAAGACCGGCCTGACCGACCGGTTCCGCGCGTTCGGCGCCGCGCCGGTCGTCATTGACCATTCTTCCAGGGTGCTGACCGTTGCCGTGGACGCGCCCGCCGAGATCCGGCCCGCGCAAAAGATCGAGATCCCCGTGTCGGTCACGGACGCGTCCGGCCAGGGGGTAAAGGCCGACGTCGTCGTTGCCGCGGTCGACGAAGGCATCTGCATGCTGACACAGTACAAGACGCCCGACCCGACGGGCTTCTTCGAGGGTCGCCGTGCGCTCGCGGTCGCGACGTTCGACATCTATTCGCGCCTGATGCCCGACATCGAGAAGGTCGCGCAGGCCCCGCGCAAGGAGGGCGGCGACGGGGCGGACGACGAGGCGATCGCGAAGGTGGCGCTCGACCCGAGACGACTGAACCCGATCAAGGCGGCGCGGTTCAGGCCGGTGGCGCTCTGGGTCGCCGACGTCGTAACTGATGAGAACGGCAAGGCGACCATCGGACTCGAGGTGCCGGAATTCTCCGGCCAATTGAGGCTGATGGTCGTCGCGGTCGGGCGCGATCGGTTCGGTTGCGCGGAACGTTCGATGCTGGTGCGCCGCCCGCTCGTCGTCACGACCGGGCTTCCGCGGTTCCTCGCGCCCGGCGATACGTGCGAGGCGACCGTCGAGCTCTTCAATAACACCGGCGCCGACGGCGAGGTCGCCCTGTCCGTTTGGACCGAGGGGCCGCTCGAGATGGTCTCGGATCGCGACAGGCCGGTAAGGGTCGCTCAGGGCGGAAGCCTGGTCGAGCGGTTCAAGATCAAGGCCGCCGATCGGCCCGGCAAGGGCGTTGTCCACGTCAAGGCGGCGCTCGGTGATGAGCTGTTCGAAGAGACGATCGAGCTTGCAGTCCGGCCCGCGGCGGGACTTGTCTCGGTGTGCGACTACGGTGTCGTCGAGGCCGGCAAATCGAAGCGGATCGCGCTCCCGACGAAATGGCTGGAAGGCACGGAAGAGGGAACGCTCGTCTGTTCCGCCACGCCGGCCTTGAAACTCGCAGGAAGCCTGCGCTATCTCGTCCAATACCCGTACGGATGCATCGAACAGACCACGTCGTCCTCGTTCCCCCTCCTCTACCTTGCCGACCTCGCGGCGGCGACTGAGCCCGACAAATTCGACGAGGACAGGATTCGCGTCTACGTCCAGGCCGGTGTGGACCGCGTTTTTTCGATGTTGCTCCCCCACCGCGGCGGGTTCTCGATGTGGCCCGGCGGCGCGTGGTACTCGGCGTGGTCCACCGTCTACGCGACGCACTTCCTGGTGGAGGCGAAGAAGGCCGGCTACGAAGTCGCGGACGACCTGCTCGACATCGCGCTGACGCATCTGGAGAAGATGGTGGAGGGCGGGCTCGCCGGGTGGCGGGGCGAGCCGTGGCTTGGCGTGGAAGATCTCGAATGCCGGGCCTACGCGTGTTTCGTCCTTGCGCTGGCGGGCCGAGCGCCGATTGCCGGCATGAACTTCCTCACGGAACAGGGTGAAGCTCTGTTGGCCGCGAAGCAGGACAGCCAGTACCTTGCGTCGGCCCGTCCTCAGTGGCGGTTCCATCTGGCGGCGGCTTTTGTTGCGGTCGGGAACGTCAAGATGGCCGTGGAGCCGATCAAGGCCTACCTCATACCGCCGGAGGAGTTTGCGCGCCGGCACGGGGGTAGCCTGGCGTCGACGGTCCGCCAGGACGCGATCATGCTCAGCGTCTGGATGGACATCGACCCGACAAAGCCGCTCATCCGGATGCTTGCGCAGCGGCTCGAGACCGCGTGCTCGAAGCGCGGCCGGTGGGGCACGACGCAGGAGAACGCGTTCGCCTTGATGGCGCTCGGGAAGTACGTGCGAAGGATGGTCGGCCAGAAGGGCGAGTACACCGTCACCGTCAGCTCCGGCGGCAAGACGCTGGCGTCCGGGACCCAGGCCGACACGGTTCGCTTGGACACCAGAGGGATCAACGACATGGAGATCGCCGTGACGGGCACGGGCCAGGTCTTCTACAACTGGATCTCGCAAGGGATCCCGCTCGATGGCGTCGTCAGGGAGGCCCATTCGAACATGAGCGTTGGACGGCGGTTCCTGGATCGCGATGGGAAGCCGCTCCCGGGCGACTCCGCTGAGACGGGCGACCTCGTCCTTGTCGAGCTGCGGTTCGACAGCGAGGACGGCGTCGATAACATCGTGGTGGAGGAGCTCCTTCCCGCAGGGCTGGAGATCGAGAATCCCAGGCTGGCGACGAGCGAGCGGCAGGGCTCGACGGCTGAAGGCCCGGCGGGAGACGAACCGGACGAGTACGGGGTGAAACCGGGCGGTGAAAGGCATTTCTATCCGAACCATGTCGAGATGCGTGACGATCGTCTCCTCCTCTTCGGGAATCTGCCTGCGGGCGAGGTCCGGTTTCGCTACCTCGCGCGGGCGGTGACTCCCGGGAACTACGCCGCGCCGGGGACGAACGCAGAATGCATGTACGACCCCGACATTTTCAGCCGCGGTGCGGCGGGCGAATTCGTTGTCAAGCCGGGACAGTAGCGCCGGCTTGTTTTGGAGTGCGGCGGCAAGCCCGCAGGCGCGACGCCGCTCTGGCTCTACGGAGACCAAACGATTTCTCCAATGATCTCAACCGGGAATCCTGAACGAGACACGCCGCCCTGCAACGCGGCTACGCCGCAAGGCAAAGCGCCGTCGCCGCTTCGCTCTGCCGGCGCACTCCAGAAGAAGAAATCGAAGCGACCACGCAAACGTCTGCGTAGGGCCTTGCGTGTGGCGGCCGTGGTGTTTTTGTCGCTCGCTGTTGTCTTCGTGATCGCGTGGTTCGCTTTTCCATTCCCGATGGAAAAGCTGGCGTCGAGCCCCACGTGCCGGGTCGTGTTCGACAGTTCCGGCATGCCGCTGCGCGTGACGCTGGCCGAGGGCGATACCCTCTGCGTCCCGGTGCGGCTCGAACAGGTGAGCGACTGGGCCGTCAAGGCGACGATCGCCGCGGAAGACAAACGCTTCTACGACCATTGCGGCGTCGATCCGCTCGCCGGACTGCGCGCGCTCGGCCAGAATCTCTGTTCGCTGCGAACGGTGTCCGGCGCGTCCACGATCACGATGCAGGTGGTGAGGCTGATCGAACCGAGGCCGCGTACTTTCGTTTCAAAGGCGTACGAGTCGTTCAGGGCGCTGCAACTCGAGGCGGAGTGCTCGAAGGAGCGGATCCTCGAGGAGTACCTGAACCGCGCTCCGTACGGGAGCAACATCATCGGCATCGAGGCCGCGTCGTTGCGCTATTTCGGCATCTCCGCACGGCAGCTGAGCCTTGGCCAGTCCGCATTGCTGGCGGGCTTGCCCCAGTCTCCGGCCCGGTTGCGGCCCGACCGGCACGCGACCCGCGCGCGCGCGCGGCGGCGCTACGTGCTCGAGCGGATGATTGCATGCGGGTTCATCGACGCGGTCGGCGTTGCGCGCGCGAACGCAGAGCCGATCCCGGCCGCGATGCGCGACCTGCCGTTCGCCGCGCCGCATTTTGCGGAACATCTGCTCGCGCGGTACCCGGCCGAGACCGAGCTCTTCTCGACGCTGGACCCGCGCATCCAGGAAGCGGCCGAGGACTGCGTCCGTGAAGCAGTGGCGGGACTGCGCCATCGCGGCGTGAGCACGGGCGCGGCAGTGGTGATCGAGAACAGGTCGGGCTCCGTGCGCGCAATGGTCGGCGCTGCGGACTATTTCGCTGTTGCAGACCACGGCCAGGTGAACGCCGCAACGTCGTGCCGTTCGCCCGGCTCGGCCCTCAAGCCGTTCACGTACGCGCTCGCGTTCGAAAACCGGCTCTGTGTGCCGGAGACCGTGCTGTTCGACGTGCCGAGCGCGTACCCGGCCTACAGCCCCACGAACTACGACGAGCAGTACCGCGGCCCGGTCACGGCCCGCGAGGCGCTGGCGGAGTCGCTCAACATCCCCGCGATCAGGCTGCTGGAGCAGGTTGGCGTCGCGAATCTGCACGCCTTTCTTCGCGACTGCGGAATCTCCACATTGACCCGCGGGCCGGACCACTACGGGCTGGCGCTGACGATGGGCGGCGTCGATGTGACCCTGCTCGATCTGTGTGTCGCGTATCGGGTGCTTGCCTCAGGCGGCCTGTTTGCGCCCGCGAGGCTGCTCGAGACCGAGCCGGCGGGCGAGGGGGTCCGCGTGGTATCGCCCGGCGCAGCATGGCTGGTCACTGATATCCTATTGAGAAACGGCGCCGCGGCCGAGCTCGGCGACAGCCTGGCCTGTGGCGCGCGGCCGGTCCCGCGCTTCGCGTGGAAGACCGGCACGTCCGCGAGCCACAGGGACGCCGTGTGTGTCGGCTACAATCCGGACTACACCGTCGGCGTCTGGCTCGGCAACGCCTCGGGCGCGCCAACCTCCGGCGTAACCGGCTCGGAAGGCGCCGCGCCGGTCGTGCATGCACTATTCAGAGAGATGTCCCGCGCCTCCGCCGGGCGCAGCGCCACGCCGGACGCGGACACCGTCGGTCCCGGCGCGGGCGACATCGCGCTGCTGCCGGCGCCCGAGTTCGCGCCGCCCCCGGACGTCGAAAATAAAACTGTGTGCAGGACCAGCGGCCGGCCGGCCGGCACGCATTGCGGGGCCACAACGGAGACGCTGTGCCTCTCCGGCACAGGCGAGGTCGGGTTGCCCGCGCAGGACGCCCCGTGGGCCGAGCCGTGCAACATCCATCGGCTCGTCATGGTGGACAAGATATCCCACTGTGTGCTATGCTCCGCGTGCCGCGGGACGCGGGAATACGAATGGCGGAAATGCTGCGCATACGACCCGGAGACGGCGACGTTTCTGCGGTCGCGCGGGGCTGGCGGCGGCGAGGCGATGCCGCCGCACAATCCGGCCTGCGCGGCCTGTCGCGGCGGCGCTCGGCCGCGTATAGCATTCCCGCATGACGGCCAGAGGTTTAAGCTCCTCAGCAACGTTGACCATCTGAGGCAGCAACTGTCGCTTTCGGCGGCCGTCGGATCGGACGTTTCGCGGCTGTGCTGGTTCGTGGACGGCGCGCTGGTCGGCTCTTCTGCGGGTGTCGCGGACGTCGTCTGGCCGCTGATGATTGGCACGCATGAGATCGTCTGCGTCGATGACCGGGGCGGGAGCGATTCAGTGCGAATCGTTGTCGAGTAGGCCCCGGGCGGCTTCTTGCGACTGTCCAATACTGACATCTCCGCGAAAGTGGGAGGAGATGTCATTCCCGCGAAAGCGGGAATCCAGAGCACCGGGAGATGGCAACTGTGCAGGACTGTCCTTCGCGCGAAACGGCGTGGAACTGTCATTCCCGCGAAAGCGGGAATGACAAGAGAATGGTTCTTTGAGGAGAAGACAGTGAGACACGCATCATGCAGAGGCGGCGTCATGGCGAAGGTGCTCGGATGCCTGGGAGGGTTGATTGCACTCGGGGTGGCCATCATCGTGCTCGTGTGGGTACTGACCGACGCGCCGGCGAAGGTCGCGCGCGCGTTCCTGGATGCCACCGGCAAGGGCGATGCGGCAAAGGCCTACGAGTACTGCTCGGCCGAGTTCAAGGGCAACGTGCCGCTAAGCGAGCTCACGGAGCTGATGAAGCTCAACCCGCATCTCTTCAACGTGAAGGAATCGACCTTCTCGGAGCGGCACATCGAGTCGGGCGGGACCAGCACGCTCGGCGGGACGGTGACGGCCCAG
>JAVHLO010000124.1 GCA_031082105.1 Planctomycetota bacterium | reverse complement strand
CAGGAAGCGTTGCGCGCGGCCATGCCGCGCACGCCGCGCTTGTCGACGGCCATGACCTCGATCCTTGCGGCGCCGAACGAGAGATCGACCGCGATGGTCGCCTGCCCGTCCTTTATCGCCCCCTGTTTCCACGGCCCGCCGTTCACGCGCGCGGCGATGCGCTCTGATTCCGCGGCGCACTTGGCGGTGACTTCGGTCTTCCGCGCATCGATCTGTGCGCCTTCGGCGGGTTCGACGATTTCGACCGACGGCGCAGCGGCGGCAACGGAGACGTTCACAGTCTTCGCCTCGATATTTCCGCTGGAATCCATCGCGCGCACCGTCAGCCGATGCGCTCCCGGTTGAAGGAGCGACCTGCCTTCGAAGCCCGTCTCCGTGCGGGCGAGCCGAGTCCACAGCCCGTCGTCGATGCGGAGATCCACGCGCCCGATGCCCTGGTCGTCCTCGGCCTTGACGGCGATGACGGCGACCGGTTCGGCGAGGCTTGCGCCGTCGGCGGGCGCGACGACCGTGAGTGTCGGCTTCGTGGCATCGCCGGCCGCGGTGAACGGCGCACGCGCCTCGTTGTTGTCCGGGTCCGAGTCGCCCGTCCGTTTGTCCGGATCGACCACCAGCTTGAGCGTCACGTCACCGGCGGGCGCCGTTGCGGCGATCGTGAGCTGGTAGACCTCTGTCGGCGCGAGCTCTGCAACGGCGGTCCGGGCCAGCTCGACATCTTCGCCGCCGGAGTTGAAACAAAGCGCGACCTCGACCTGGCGGGCGTGCCCGGCCCCGAGGTTGCGCAGCGGGGCCGTCACGGTGATGGGCGAACCGCTCTTCGGTTCGCCCACGATCCGCATCTCCTGCGAAGAGACGGAGAAGTCGGGCGCGTCGAGCACCAGGCCCGGCGTTGCGCGCACGGATTGTTCGGCGTCCGCCTGCGTCTTCGCCGCGGCGTAGACCCGCGTGCCGGTTAGGTTGAGCTTCATCCGGAAATCGCTCGATACGACATAGTGGCCGCCGCGGAGGTGTTTGGACTTTATCCTCACTTCGTTGCCGGCGGGCGATCCGTCCGGGCCGAACTTGAACGCCGACGGCGGGACTCGAAACGCGTAGTTGCCGTCCGGGATTGTATCGCGCAACTGCCCGACGACGACGTCGTTCATCACGATGTCGACGTCGTGTTTTTCATATGCGGAGCGCGCCCAGGGGAGCTTGAACCCCATCTCGAGGTGCGAATCGACGAGGTTCGTCTCTTCCCACCCCTTTGCGCCGCGCAGTGCGGAGAAGTCCGCGCGGCCGTCGAACCCGATGTCCGCCTGCACGGAATCGATCTCGCCGTCGCCGTTCGTGTCGTTGCCGATCCAGCGGGTGCTCTCGGCGGGGACGTCGACCGTCCAGCGGTCGATCTTCCCATCCCCATCGGTGTCCTCGGGGTTTGCCTTCCTGGACCAGTCCACCTCGTTCGGGTTCATGTAGGCAGCGGCAAGTGCGCGTTCCTTCTGCAACGCCTCGACCACGGGGTCATCGGACTTCGGCCCGAGGTCGACCGCGTGGATCTTCTCGCCCTCCTTCAATGCGATCTTCTGTTCGGTCTCGGCCGTCTTGTTCACGGCCTTCGCGATGACCTTGCCCTCGACAGACTGGAAACCTACGTAGAGGCGCGGCGTCAAGAGCACCTCCATCGTGGCGCCGGCCGGGAATATCCCGTGATCGATGTAGGGGGATATGGACAGGTCATCCGAAGAGCAGCGGAGCGAAAGGTCCGTAAGGGAGTCGCCCTTGTTCTTGAGCACGAGTATCCTGCCGATCCGGCCGGCCATGTCTTCCTTCGTCTCCCACTCGAGCACGACGTTCGGAAGCAGGACATCGAGCTCCACGAGCGACTCATCTGACATGCCCTGGTCCGGGGAGACCAGCCTGATGGGGAATGAGACTTTCGGCGCAACGCAATCCTGTGCGCTGATCCCGAGCATGAACTCACGTTCCTCACCGGGGTCCAGGTTGAACGGGACGCCCTCCGACCCCTCGCCCACGAAGCCGACGAGGAGAAGGCTGTCGGCCGGCGGCTTGCCGCACTCGAGCCGCACGGTGAGCGGCTTCTCGCCGTGGTTGCGGACACTGACGCCCAGCTTCTGGTCGTAGTCGCGCTTGATGGTCGCGGCGTACTTCATCTTGCCGAACGCGAGCCCCTTGACCCGCGTGACGGTGCGGACCGGTCCGGGCTCCCTTCCGCCCACAGGCTGGAATTCGTACTGCTTTCCCGGCTCGAGCTCTTCGAGAACGACGGCGCGGCCTCTGCCGCTCTCGCCGACAGCCTCTTTCCACGCCGCCTCGCCTTTCATACGGTAGCGAACGGTGGCCGGCCCGAACGCCGCTCCCGACCACGATATGCGGATGCTGTTTCCTGTAACGACGGCGCCATCCTCGGGCAGAAGCCCGAAGTATTCCGAGACCTCGAAGTTGCGCTTGAGAACGGCCTGCTGTCCGCCGGCATCGCTCGCCGTGACGGCAAGCTCATGCTGACCCGGCCCGAGCGACCGCCAGGGGATTTCGAACTGGTACGGCGCGGAATAGGCGGTACCGACGGGGCGGCCGTCGACGGACGCGGAGATACTTGCGATGCGCGCGCCGGTGTAGCTCATGGCGCGTGCGCGGCATGGCAGGTCCCGTTCGACGGACTGGCCTTCCGCCGGGTAATCGGCGACGATGTGGATTCCCTTCCGCTCGCGCGGCCCGACCGCCTCGACCCAGAGCCGGGCGACGGTCGTGGTGCCGTTTCCGTTCTCGAGAATCGCGTTCGCCGCGTAGAGGCCCTCGGTCCTGTAGCGCCATTCAGCCGGCCCGCCTGCAGGCAGTTCGACGTCGGCCTTGCCGTCGCCGTCCGCGTCGAGCCGAACCTTCTGTGCGCCGCCGAGACCTTCATACGGCTTGCGGGCGAACCGGACGAGCGTCGGGTTGCACGGGTCAACCGCCGCCTCGATCGTCTCCGCGGCGATGTCGCGCCCTTGTGTATCGATGAGCACGTAGCAGGGCTGCGGCGACCGCGCGTTGTCGCCCCACTCGCGCAGTTCCATCATGTACCGCGTGGGCCCTTTCGCCTCGAGTTCGATTCTCGGATTGCCGTTCCCGTGGTGGGTGCTCTCGTGCACCTTCTCGCCCGTCAGCTCGTCGAAGACGCGCAATAACACCTCGAGCGGATTGCGGAGTCTCACCGTGAACTTGCAGGCCTCGGTCGTCGAAAAAGCGAACCTGTCGCAATCGCCATTCTGATCGAACACGAACGGCTGCGCCTCACCGAGCTTCAGGAGTCGCACTGGGTCGGTGGCAAGCGGCAGACGTTCCATCGGCTCCGCGCGCGTCAGCGCAAGGCGGAGCACACAGGAGTCCGCGCTGCTGTTGTTGTTTCCCCATTCGCTGAGTTCAACGAAGTACTCGCCGGGGACCACCTCCATCTCGCGGGGTAACGCCTGGTTCCCGTACTGGCTCCACTCGGAAACGACATTTCCTTTCGCGTCACGAATGACCGTTGTGACTTCGAGGGCATGGCTGACTTCGGCGCGCAGGACTCCGGGGTGATCCACATCGAACCGGAATACGTCCCTGTCTCCCACGGGCATGAAGCCTCCGCGGGTGACCTCGGTGATCTCGATGGGTGTTGCGTCTTCGGCCTTCTCATTGCGGCCGATGAGCTCGAGTTCATCGCACGGCTCCCACCATGCCTTGAGGATGTATGGAGAGGGCGACCAGTTGTTATCGCCCCATTCCGCGACCCTCACGAAAATGGTGCTCGGTCCCGGAGCATGCCATGCAAGGTGCCCCGGGCCATTGGCATACCAGTTGCCGGACGCAAGTGTGGCGCCATCCGGCGAGAGCAGCCACAGGCTGGTCTCATGCGGGTTCGATGTTTCAACATGCACGACGCCCGCGCTCGGAACGGACAGCGAATACATGTCCCGATCGCCGGGCGGCAGCAGGGTCTGTCCCACAAGCTCTCCCGGCTGGATCGACCTGACTGCCGACAGGCGGCCCGGAGTCTCTTGCGGGTCATTGATGCCGTCATCGCCGATGAACTCGAGGCGAAGCGTGTACGGATCGAACGAAGCGCCGTTGTCGCCCCACTCGCGCACCTCGGCGATGTATGCACCCGCGGCCAGCGCCTGGGACAGTTCGAGGTCCACGTTCGCATAGACGTTGATGATGCCGATCCTGTTACCAACCTGGTCATGGAGGGCGAGCGTGCGCTCAGTCGGGTGCGCTGGAATGAGCAGCCGGACGATGCCCGGCCGCTTCGTTTCGAACCTGAAGAAGTCCGCGTCGGCGACCGGCGCGATGCACCCACGGACCTCTTCGGATATCTGCAGGACGCGCGCGGTCTGAGGCGCATCGTTGGGCTCGTTCGGGTCCGGCGCGGTCGTACGCGTGACGACCAGTGGAATCGGCTTCTCGCTCGAGCCGTTGGCGCCCCATTCTTCGACCGATACCACGTATTCGGCGGCGGGCAGCCATTGTTCGAGCACCGGTCCCGTGTTCGTGTAGTCGTTGCGCGCGTTCAGTCTCTCGCCCGCGGCGGAATGGAGCGCGATGGAGAGCTCGAGCGGAATGCCCGGACCGACCGCGACCTTGACAAAGGCCGGGTAGTCCAGGCGGAACCGGAACCAGTCCGCGTCCTTCGCTGCGAAGATGGTGAATTCGACCGGCGCGCCGGTGCGGATCGGCTGCGCGGAGGCGATGACGTCGTTCGCCTCGACCTCCTCCACCTTCTTGAGCGGATTCAGCCGGACGATTGCGGCCGTGTTTTCGCCGAGCGACACGCAAACGTCCACCGGCTCGTACTCCGCCGCTTCCGCATGAACCGTGGCCTGCCTCCTGCACAAAGAAACGGCGCCGTCCTTGTCCATCCAGTTGAGCCGGCCGACCCGGATATTCTGGAAG
This sequence comes from Planctomycetota bacterium, assembly GCA_031082105.1. Classification (GTDB taxonomy): domain Bacteria; phylum Planctomycetota; class MHYJ01; order JACQXL01; family JAVHLO01; genus JAVHLO01. Next base: position 4,053 of record JAVHLO010000124.1, on the reverse strand, counting down.
GAGGCTTCACCTGCGGCGTTCGTCCGGTTCTCTCCGATCTTCCCCTTCGGCCACGCCTCGGCGAGCGCGACCTTGGCTCCCTGGACCGGGCTGCCGGACACGGAGTTAAGCACGGTGACCTTGAGACTCGCCCCGGTGGACTCCGGCTTGAGCTTGAGATTCACGTCTCCTGCGCCGGCCTTCACCTCGATCTCGAAGGCCGCGGCGACACATCCCGGGGCGGACACGGCGGCGCGGTACTTGCCCGGCGGCATTCCGATGACGGAGAACTTTCCATCCCAGGAGCTCGACAATGCGACACCGCCCTGTATGGCGGACGCCACGTCCAGCGGCGCAAGCGCGATCCGCGCGCCGGGGACGGGCCTGCCGGAGTCTTCCAGCGTGACGACACCGTTCAGCGGTACGAACGGCGCGGGGGTCAGCGCGATATCGATGATCTCCCGCTTTCCCGCGGGCAAGTCGACTCTGTTTTCGACGCGTGCGAAGCCTGGATGCTCGACGACGAGCTGATACGCGCCCTCGGGCACGCCGTCAAGGACGAGCGTCCCGTCGGCCCCGGTGGCGGCGTAGCGCCCGCCCAGGTGCACCACGACCTGCGGAACAGGTGCGCCGCCGTCAGTGTTCTTGACGTGGATCGTCACCGGCCCGGGCGCGATGCGCTGTTCCGCGGACCGACCTTCCTGGCTGGTCGAGTATTCCGGCGCGCAGACCAACATGCAGAGCATGCCTGCGGAGAGAAGTAGAATACTCCCGTGTCTTCTCGATGTCATTGTCCCATGTCCTCCAAGGTTGAGCGCGGCTGCGATTTTCTGAATTCTCGCTTGCGCGGAATGACAATACCGGCTGTGGTTCTCTGGATTCCCGCCTGTACGGGAATGACGGTCAGGGCTGCGATGCCGCAAGTCCCGGCCTTTAAGGGAATGAGGTCTCCGAATGAGCTCGTCTTCGTCTCTCTGCCTGTCCTGTGCGGATCAATATTCGAAAGACGGCACTTCAACGCGGAGCGGTCCGCGCTGGCCTACGAACTCGACCACAACGCCGGCGTGTTTCTGCTTGCCGATCTTGAACCCGGAAGATAGCGGCACGTAGAGTTCCCCCTGCCAGGAGTGAATCCTGGGCTCGGCGGGCTTGAGGTCGTTGCCTGCCGGGTCCTTCTCGTGGCGTACCTCGCGCCATGCGGCGGCATTCAGTACGACCATGATCGAGCCGTTGGAATCGGAGTCGCCGGAATGCGCGGGATCGGCGTTCGGCGAGATCTTCAAGCGCCCACGGGGCATCGCCGTCTGCGCGGCCGGCTCCGTGCCGTCCCTGCCCGAGAATCGCAGTTTCAACCATAGCGAAAACTCCTCGCCGTCTTCGCCGAGGAAGACGCACGGCGCGACATCCAATGCGCAGCCGCCGGCGCCCGCCGTGGCGGCCGCCTCCTCGCGGAGCGCCTGCTCGAAGCGGTCCGAGTTGTCCTTCCACCACAGCGACCAACCGAGGTTGAGCTGCCGCACGGAGCGCAGGATTTCCATCCGCTCGCGCGCTATGGACGGCGCATTTTCGCCCGCCAGCAACAGCCGGTCGATATCCATCGGCACCATGCCCGGCTCGCCCTGGGCACGCTTCGTCAGCTCCTCGAGGCAGCGGATGACGACGCGGCTCGTATCGAGGTCGCGGTCGTCGAGCAACGGCATGAGGAGCGGCACGGCCTGGCGGTCTCCGACGTGCGCGAGCGTCTTTGCTGCGATCGTGAGCGCCTTCCGGTCCTCCGGCGCATCCGTCTCCTTGTCGCGTAGCGCCTCGCGCTGGAGCGGCAGATAGTCGGCCACGCCGAGCCGTTCGAGCGAGTCGATAGCCATATTCCTTTCGAGGAAACTCGCCGACGCGACCGCCGCGTCGAGGAGTTCCAGGACCTGCTCTTTCGTGGCAGTGACATCCGGCGGCGGCCCGTCTTTGGCGGCGAAGATATCCGCGAGCGCCGCGAGCGCGTACGCCCTCGGGATGTCGGAGGGGTCCTCTCTTGCCGTACGCACGAGCTCAGCCGCCATCGACGACGCGCTCAGCCAGCCGAAGATCTCGCAGACGGAGGCGCGGAGCTCCGCGTTCTCCGCGGTAAGAAGGACCGGCATGAGGCCGTAGAACACGCGCGTGCGCAGTTCCTTCAGCTTCTTCGCCTCCATCTGCCCACCATCCTGAACCGAGCGGACGATCCGCGCCAGCATGAAGACAGCCTCGTTGCGGTCCGCGAAGGCCCCATCATCGTTGCCCGCCACTTCGAGCAGGAACGGGACGACGGAGGGGTCGCCTCGCTCGCCCAGCACGGCGACGGCGAGCCGGCGGAACAGGGGCATGTTCGCGGCGATCTCCATCACGGTCGGGACCATCGACGGGTCGTTGATGCGATAGAGCGTCACGAGCGCCTCGAACCTGAACGGGCAGTCTTCTTCGAAGCAGCAGGACGGCCTTTTGAAGAAAGCCAGGAGTCGCGGCACGGCCTGGGGATCGCCGAGCCTGGCGACCAGCTTGAAGGCCGCCTCGGCCACTTCCGGCACATGGTCGCAGAGCAGCCACTGGCAGACCGGCCCCAGCGCCCGTCTGTCGCCCATCCGGGCGAGCCCTTCGAGGGCCGCGACCCGCAACCCGTCGCCGGGGTCGAACGCGAAGGCCAGCAGGTCGTAGAAGAACTCGGAATCGGCCTTGTGCGCGAGCGAGATCATCTTCAGCGCGATGTGCTTGATCCGCGAGCGCGGCGACCAGAGCCACGAGACGAGCGCGGCGTCGCGCACGTTATCGCCCATGTCGGTCAGCGCCTTCAGTGCCGTCTTGGAGAACGCGCTGTCCATCCGAACGAGGCTCTGGTATGCGTACTCGATCGAGTCGCGCACCTCGGCGGATACCGGCTCCAATCCGAAGAGCGGCGCCGAATCCGCGTTGCCGGCGCCCCGGGCGAGCTCGTCCCGCAGGGCGAGCTCCGCGGCCGTCGCGGCCTTGACCCGCTTGATCACGTGACACAGGAGATCCGGCTTGTAGCTCCCGTACATGTCCTTGACCACGACGATCCCCTCGGGCATGGCGAACCGGGTTGCGGCGTCCCAGAGACCGAGCCCCGCGAGGTACTCCTGGGTCGGGTTCTGTATCCTCACCGTCGTGAGCGATCTTGCGGCCTCGACGACGCCGGGATCGGAGAACACGGGGATGAGCCCTTCACAGATCGGGCAGCCCTTCGGGAACCACAGGCTGATCATCAACGGTGTTTTGTTTTCGCCGGCTGCGGCGCTCCCCTCGGCCATGCCCGGAAGCCACGTGATGCCTTTGTCCGTCGGAGATTCCTTCGCGATCGGGTGCTCGATCTTCTTCAAGGACTCGTCGTAGTTGAAGGTCTTGAAGGTCGGGCTCAACGTGTTGTGACAGGCTATGCACGTCTTCTCGTCGGGGATGAAGAGGCCGACCTCCATCGCCCTGCGCCGGTCGCTCATGATGTCCTGGCTGGCCCGGTACAGGCTGCCGGGGCCGTGGCAGGCCTCGCAACCCACGCCCTCTTCGAGCCGGAAGCTGCGGGCGAACATGTCGGCAGTGACGCTCTTTGGCGAGTAGCCGGTGACGTGACACCTGAGGCATTCGGCCGCCTTGTGCGGGGGGCCGACGATGTTCTTCTCTTTCGCGACCTCGCGCGCCTTGTCGGTGAGAAGCGTTTGGTAGGCCAGAGCGTGTTTCGAGTTGAGCCACACGGAATACTGGTCGCCGATCGTCTTTGTCGAGTGACAATCGCGACAGAGGTCGACCCCCACGGCCTGTGGGCGCGGCGCCTGCTGCTGCGGGTAGAGCCCGAGTGCGAGCATTGAGGAACAGAAGAGCGCCGCGGCGCTCACGAGCAGGACGAACCTCCCGCGTCTTTCCCGCCCTTCTCCGCCCGCACCGTATCCGGCGTGCGACATGATCAGCTCTTTCGGCAACCGACGTTCATGGAAACACGGCCCGACCCGGGCCGGGTTGGAATGAGAACCGTCGGCGAGAACAACCCCCTGAATCTCAAGGCCGCAGCCGCGATCCCGACCGCAGTCGGGGCCC
>JAVHLO010000123.1 GCA_031082105.1 Planctomycetota bacterium | reverse complement strand
ATTCCGTTGCGCAGGGGTCGCCGTCGCTACGTCATCAGGAACAGCACGACACCCGCCGCGGCCACCAGCAGCGCCATGATGACCTTGAAGTGGAAGTACCAGCAGTTCACGACCGTTCCATCGTTCAGCGTGAGCCGCTTCAACTCCAGGTACGGCATCGGATGCCTGCGATACCAGCCTTCCGCGACGCCCTGTTTGCCGATAAGACTGTCCGCCTTGAGCCAACCGAAAATAAAATCAAGGAAGCCGAGCGGCTGGCGGTAGTCCAGCGTGATGAACCCCTCGTCGTCCTGCATGACAAGGTCCTCGCTGTAGAAGAGGCCCGGGATTCCGCGGCCGATGATCGTCCCCTTGATCTGGGCCGGCACCGACCGGATCGCGGACACTTTGACTTCCGACAGCAACTGAGGAACCGTCTTCTGGGCGAATCCTGAGCCGATCTTGTACTTGTAGATCACGCGGACCAGCGTACCCGCGCCGAACAGGAGCGCGGTCAGGCCGGCGATGCGTTCGGGGGCCATATCGGAGAAGATGCCGCCGACAATGCCGCCGACCAGCGCAAGCGTCGGGAGCAGCGCGAAGAAGACGTCCACGAGGAACTCGTCCCAGTAGCTCTCGGGCTGTTTCGCCTCGAAGAGGAACTTCGGCGGGACGTCGCACTCGCGGCACAGGTTCGAGAGCGCCTTGATCCGCTTCGCGGGCAGCGGGTGCGTCGAGTGGAGCTCGTACCAGAACGCCCACGGGTTCCACAGGTCCCATTTCATCGCCCCTTCCATGTTCTCGGCGGAGAAGTTCTTGCCGGACATCGAAGCGAACGCCATGGCCTTTGCGATCTTCGGGTCGAAGATGCCGAAGGTCGCCGCGGCGTGCGAGCGCGTCCTCGCGCCGGCATCGTCCTTGCCCGCCTCGGGGGCCTTCGCCAGCCCGTACGCGATGCTTACCAGCGCGCCCGAGAGCGCGTTCGGGTCCCTCGTCTCTTTCGCGGAAAATTCGTCCGCATAGTACTCGCGCACGCGCGACAGGAGCAGCACGATGTAATGGCTGACGATGTAAGCGATGTAGGAAACGACCGCGACCGTGAGCACGGCGCCCGCCGCGCCGCCCTTATTCTTGCCGCGGCCCCGGCTGACGCTGCCCGCCACGCGGAACAGCGTCCGCGCGATGATGTACAGGATCAACGGGACAATCGCGGCGATCGTCATGACGACGAAGTCCCAGTGCTTGATGTGGCCGAGTTCGTGGGCGATGACGGCCATTTGCTGAGGCGGGTCGAGCATGGCCAGCAGCCCGCTGCTCACGACGAGGCGCGCGTTGCCTGGATAGTGCCCGTACGTGAATGCCGTCGGGTTGCCGTCATCGATGATGCCCATGCGCGGCATCGTCATGCCGTATTTCTCGCATGTCCGCTCCACGAAGCTGCGCACCTCGGGCTTGAATTCGGAGACGTCGGTCCACCGGATGCGATAGAGCCAGCCGATGATCCACGGCCCGAACAGGTACTGCAGGAACACGACGAAGCACGCAAAGATCGCGGAGAAGAGGAAGAGCGCGCTCTCTTCGAGCTCCATCGCGGTCATCGCGCCCATGCCGACGGCAAAGACGATGCCGAACAGGAAAGCGAGCACAATGATCGACTTGATGTACAGCACGGTCAAGTCCTCCAATGTAAAAAAAGCTACAGAGACACTGAGTCACGGAGACGCAGCGCAGGGTATTCCGTCATCTCATCAGAGTCTCTTGAAGTCCCTGTTCCAGCATCCGGTCAAAGCTGGTTTCAGAGCAGTACTGGCGTCCTTGGCGCTCCTGGCGTCCTGGCGGATCATCGGGCTCCAGGGATCGGACAGCACAGACTGGCACAGCCTAAGCGGTGTCGCGCTTCGCTTGCCACCGCACTCCAAAAGCCCGCCCCTACCGCCCCACAACTATCTCTTCCTCGACCAGGAATATCTTGCCGTCCTTGCCCGCAAAATAGTGGAAGGTCGTGGAGGAGTCGAAGACGACCCTCCCGCCGCTGATGTTGTAGATGTTCGGGTAGTTTGGCTTCCCTTCCCTGTCGTCTACAACCACGAACGGGCTGCCGTCGCGGGCCATCGCAAAGAAGACCATGTGCTTGCCGTCCGGGCTGAAGGCCGGCGTGTCAGCGAGGATGACATCGTAGGCCTTGCCCTCGACGCCATCGATGACCACGCGCCACTGCTTGCCGTCGGAGGCCAGGTATGCCAGGCGCCGGCTGTCGGGGCTGAAGAAGAGGTGGTTCTCCGCGATCTTCTCGTAGCCCCTCTCCTCCTTTCCATCGATGACGACGGACGCCTTGTCGCCCGTGAACGCCTCGTATGCGATCCGGCTCGAGTCGGGGCTGAAGACGATCTTTCCTACGCGGTCGAAGAGTTCCTGCCGCTTGCCGTCCACAACGACGGCCCATTTCTTCTCCGACTGCACGGCGTAGGCGATGCGCTTCCCGTCCGGGCTGAAGTTGACGCCTGAGACGTTGCCGATGTACTCGAAGCGCGGCTCTTCCCTGCCGTCCACGACCACGAACCATTCCTTCCCCTGGCCCGCGGCGTAGGCCATTCTCTTTCCGTCCGGACTGAAGGCCAGCGTGCCGGGGACGACATCATCGTACTGTCTCAGCTCTTCGCCGTTCCGGACGATCAGCCAGCGGTTCCCCTCGCGCGCCTCGTAGGCGAGCTTTGCGCCGTCGGCGCTGAACAAGATTCTACCGATGTCGTCATATTCCTTCCCGCGCTTGCCGTCGGCCGCGACGAGGCACTTCGCGCCGTTCTTCCCAAGGTACGCAAGGCGCTTGCCGTCCAGGCTGAAGACCGGGATCGTGCGCGAAGAGTCCGCCGGCGCGGTCTCGTCGTATTCGCCGTCGACGACGACATTGAAATACGGCGCGTTCTCGTGGCGCGCGACATAGGCGATTCGCTTGCCGTCGAGGCTGAAGACTAGCGGGAGGTTCAAGGCAAGATCGACCTGCGGCGCGTGGTCTTTCTTGTCGACAACCACAACATCATGACCTTCTCTTGTCGTGACACATGCGACGTGTTTGCTGTCGGCGCTGAAAGTGATCTTCCGCGCCCAATTGCACTCGCTTTGGACTTCTCCATCAACGACAAGAGAAGTCCTGTCACCGTCCTTCACTGCGAAGGCCAGCCGCCTGCCGTCCGGGCTGATCGCCAGCGATCCGTCGGCCCACTGGCCTCTGCCAACCATCTCCTGTGAGAGGATGCGCGTGGGTCTCGACGGTGGATTCTGCGCGACGTGCGGGAAGTCGCTGCCCGGGCCCGGACCCGACGGAGTTGACGGACCTTCCTTCTGGCAGATAGAGAAAGACTGTGCCTCGTGGCTCCGGAGCGTGTTCTGAACGATCCCGCCCGAGCCGTCGGGTCCCGCCGCCTGGTCACCGCGGTCGATGACGCCCTTCATCGTCGTCAAAAGCCCGCTCGCGACGTGAAAGACGTACTCGACCCTGCCGGTCTCATCGACGCCGCACGTGACCATGTTGCCGTCCTGCATTTCGGTCCGCATATCGTTGATCTTCCAGGCCACGGAGACGGTCGCGTACCCGTCCCTGACGGCCTCGAGTTTGCACTCATGTGCGACGGCGACTTCCGCGCCCCTGATGCCGCGGCCCTTCTTTTCCACGTTCCACATATCTCCGACCTTGAGCGTCCGCGAACGCCGGGCGGCGGCGGCGGTCGCATCGGTCGGGCCGAAGAGGTATTCGAGCCCCTGCGCGAACATCCGGTCGAGGCGCGCGTCGCCGTAGTTCTGCTTGTTCATCGTCAGCACGCCTTTGAGATCGCTGTTCTCAGCGGCGCCCTTCTCCCAGCCCGCGTCGATGCCCTTGAACGGCATCAGGCCCGTCCCCACAGCGATCTCGGCCTTCGATGTGAGGCCGATGACGTACTTGAACTGCTTCTCGAAGATCGGGAACTGATCCTCGGGTTTGCCGTCGCTGTCGTACGAGAACGTCTCGCCCTCGACCACCTTCACCAGGACCCGCTTCATCGTCGCCTCGATCCGGCCGCAGCGCGTCGCGCCTTCGCCTTCGAGCGACACGTTCAGCCCATAGGCGAAGCTGTTGGTCATGGTCGATTTCTGGACGACCTCGTTGTTCGAGTCCGCGACGTTCTCGTTGTCGTATGTCTGGACGAGTTCGTACTCGCCCGCAGGGAACTGCGCCAGGTCCCGAACGAACTCGACCTTCGCGCCCGCGCCGGGCGCGGGTTCCTGCACGTACGCGGTCCCGGTGATCACAAGAATGGACACGACGGCCAGCGCGAGTATCTTGATGTAGCCCATGACTCCTCCTGCTGAACAGGAAACCAAACCTGCGCCCGCCATGCGATCCGACGCGTGTTGTCGTCACAAATGTGGCGCGCTCACTGGCGACGGCGCTGCAATGTCAATGATTATATTGCCGCGCCCGTGAAATGTCAACTTTTGCTTGACTGCCACGCCGTCTGCATGGTTTACTTCTTGCGATGCCAACAAGAAAAGACTACATCCGTCTGGCCATCGGCAAGGTTCGCAGGCAGGTGCAGTTCAGGCTGCAGCCCGGAAAGGTCGCCGAATCCATGGGCAAACGGGTCGGCGAGTGCAAGCGGTGTTCGGCCTGCTGCCGTTTGCCCGTCCGCTGCCTGTGGCTCATCGACGGTGTGAACGGCTCCGACGCGAAGTGCCGCTGGTATACGCTTCGCCCCACCGTCTGCAGGCTGTTCCCGATCACGCAGAGCGACATCGAGGATCGCAACGCCATCAACCCGAAGACCCCGTGCGGTTACCACTTTGAGGAACGAAGCAATGGCCGAGCCCACATCTGAACAACCCAAAGCCGCCGCGGTGCGCACCGCGCCGCAGGGCGACCTCGAGGCGGTCAAAAAGCTGAAAGACGCCTTCCAGAGGATCAAAACCGAGATCCACAAGGTCATCATCGGCCAGGACCGCGTCGTCGAGGAAGTGCTCGTCGGCATCTTCTCCAAAGGACATTGCCTCCTCGTCGGCGTCCCGGGCCTGGCAAAGACCCTGTTGATCCGCACGCTCGCGCAGACGCTCTCGCTCACGTTCAACCGCATCCAGTTCACGCCGGACCTCATGCCGTCCGACATCACCGGCACGGAGGTCATCCAGGAAGACCGCGCATCGGGCTGCAGGACGTTGCAGTTCCTCCGCGGCCCGGTCTTCGCGAACGTGATCCTCGCCGACGAGATCAACCGCACGCCGCCGAAGACGCAGGCCGCGCTGCTCGAGGCCATGCAGGAATATCAGGTGACTGCCGGCGGGAAGAAGCACGTTATAGACCAGCCGTTCTTCGTGCTGGCGACACAGAATCCGATCGAGCAGGAAGGCACTTACCCGCTGCCCGAGGCGCAGCTCGACCGCTTCATGTTCCTCATCAAGGTGGACTACCCCACCGAGCAGGAGGAGCTGGAGATCGTCAAGCTGACAACGGCGACGTTTGAAGCCAAGCTGCAGCCTGTGCTTGACAAGGCCGAGATAAACGCCCTGCAGGAGATAGTCCGCCGCGTTCCCGTGGCCGACAACGTGGCGAAGTACGCGATGAACCTCGCGCGCATGTCGCGGGTCGGCCAGCCGCGCACGCCGAAGTTCGTCTCAGATTGGGTGGCGTGGGGCGCGGGCCCGCGGGCCTCCCAGTACCTCATCGTCGGCGCAAAGGCGCGCGCGGTACTGCACGGCAGGTACTACGTCTCGACCGACGATATCAAGGCCGTCGCGCAGCCCGTACTGCGGCACAGGATCATCACGAACTTCAGCGCGGAGGCCGAGGGTATCTCTTCCGACAAGGTCGTCGAGAAGCTCATCGACGTCGTCCCGGCCCAGGAGGCCTCGGTATTGAAAGACGAGAAGCTCCCGAAGGTGCTGGGGAAGACGGGATCATAGCCCGGGACATTTTTCATTTGTCATTGGACACTTCTCATTTGTCATTGTCCGGACGACAACGGCGAGCGGCAAATGAGCAATGACAAATGACCAGTGAGAAATGACAAATGGCCAAGTCCCTGGACCCGCGGGTGCTCAACAAGATCTCGCGCCTCGAACTGAGGGCGCGCACGATCGTCGAAGGGTTCGTCTCCGGCCTGCATCGCAGCCCCTACCACGGGTTCAGCGTCGAGTTCGCCGCCCACCGCGAGTACGCGCCCGGCGACGACCTCAAGCACCTCGACTGGAAGGTCTTCGGCAGATCCGACCGACTCTACCTCAAACAGTACGAACAGGAGACCAACCTCGTCGCGCACTTCCTGCTCGACACGAGCGAGTCGATGGCCTACACGTCCGGAGAGAGCTCGAAGCTGCACTACGCTTCCCTGCTGACGGCTTCGCTCGCCTACCTGGTCACTCGTCAGCAGGACGCGGCAAGCCTCGTCCTCTTCGACAAGAACATCAACAAGTGGATCCCGCCCGGCAGCAGCCAGATCCACCTGCGCGGGATCGTCAGCGCCATCGACACCGCCGTACCGCACGAACGGACGAACATCGGCCACGTCCTCCACGAGATCGCCGAACGACTCAAGAAGCGCGGCCTCGTGGTGCTGGTCTCCGATTTGCTCGATACGCCCGAGAACGTGATCTCCGGCCTTCAGCATTTCAAGCACAAGGGGCACGACGTGCTGGTCTTCCAGGTGCTGGACGAGTATGAACTCTCGTTCCCGTTCCAGCGGATGACGCTGTTCGAGGGGATCGAGGACACGCGAAGGGAGCTGATCGAGCCGAGGTCGCTCCGCGAGGCCTATCTTGCCGAGGTGGCCTCGTTCACCGCGAAGATGAAGAGCCAATGCCTCGCGCAGAAGATCGATTTCATCCAGCTCAGCAACGACCAGCCGCTCGACGTCGCGCTCGCCACCTTCCTGGCCGCGCGGCTGAAGAGGCGCGTCGCACAGAGATGATGCCCTTCCGGCCGCCGCCTTCTCTCAGCAGGTGAGCCGCGCCGGGCATTCCGTCCCAACTCACACGCAGGAGTCCGAGCGGCGTCGTCTGCCCTCATCCACCTTCCGCAAAAACCGGAACAGGAGTCCGCCATGAAAAGACGCTGGAAATGGGCAATCGGAATCGCAGCCGGCCTGCTCATGCTCGCCCTCATCGGTTGGCGGATGGCGGTCCGGTATCGACTCCAGGTGTACTGGATGTTCACCTCCAGGGGGTTCAACTCGAAGGGCGGCGACATCACGATCACGAACGCGCGGGTCTGGACCGGCGACCCCGCAAACCCGTGGGGCGACGCCGTCACGATCAGGAACGGCAGGATCGCCGCGCTTGACGCCGCAAACCCGGCCGGAAGGGTGGTTGACGCCGGCGGGCGGCTCGTCGTGCCGGGCCTGTGGGACGGCCACGCGCATCCGCAGGCGCCCTATGTGCTCACGAGCCCAGAGGCCCCGACCCTCTTCGGCGCGAAGTCCGTCGAAGAAGTCCTCGACCGGCTCCGCGACTATGCGGCGGAACACCCGGAGGATAAGTTCCCGCGCCTCTTCGGCTGGATGAGCTCCATATTCAAGGAAGGTGAACACCCGACCCGCCAGATGATCGACGCGGTCGTCCCGGACCGGCCGGTGTACCTCGTCCATCATGGCGGACATTCCCATTGGGTGAACACGAAAGCGCTCGAGATCGCGGGAGCCCTCGAGAAAGACCCGCCCGACCTGCGCGGGACCGGGAAGATCGAGCGCGACCCGAAGACGGGCCTGGCCACGGGTTTCCTCGAGGAGACCGAATACGCCGCCACCAGCGGACTCATGCTGAACACGATAAAGAAAATAAAACCTTATACGCTTGATGAACAGGAGATCATCCAGCGTATCATACTGGACGAGTACTCCAAGGTCGGTGTCACGTCCGTATGGACAAAGGACGGCGATATCGATATCACGCGGGTTTACGAGAAGCTGCTGCGCGACGACGCTTTGCCCGTCCGCGCAACGCTCGATAACATGTACACGCCGTATTCCGATCTCGCTGACCTGGCCCGGTTCAAGGCGCGGGCCGACGAGCTCTCCGCCTCCGGGCTGCCGGCAAATTTCCTGAGGGCCGACACCGTCAAGCTCTTCCTCGACCTGCCGATCAAGGGATGGATCTGGATGTTCGAGCCCTACACCGACGGCAGCGGCTCGCCGGGTCAGCCGGTCTTCTCCGTCGACGATTTCCGGCAGCAGATGATCGAGGCCGACGTGCGCGGACTCCAGATAAACATCAGCATCTACGGGGACAGGGCGCTCCACGAATGCCTGAACATCATCGAGGAGCTCGAGCGCAGGGACCCTGCCCCGATCCGGCCGCGCAGGCATATGATCGAACACGCCCAGTATGTCATCGACAAAGACCTGCCGCGGTTCAAGCAGCTCGGCGTCATCGCGAGCATGAACCCGATTGTCAGCTACCCGGAGATGGCGTTCCAGAACGACTTGAAGGAATACATGGGCGAAGATCGGCAGAAGAACGTCTTCCAGCATTTCCGGCGCATGCTGGATTCGGGCGTGCTGATTGTCAACGGCAGCGACTTCCCGCTTGCCCCGATGGATCCGCTCGTGGGCATCCATATACTCGTGAACGGAACGGACATCGACGGCAAGCCCGAAGGCGGACTCTGGCCCCACAAGCTCATATCCGTTGAAGAGGCGCTCCGCACCTACACCACGGCGCCGGCGTATGCGAACTTTGCCGAAGACCGGCTGGGGATGCTGAAGGTCGGATACGACGGCGATCTGGTGGTCCTTTCAGGCGATATCCTCGCCACCGACTTCAACAGGGAAAAGCTGTGGAAGGTGAAGGCCTGCCTCACCGTGCTCAACGGACACGTGGTCCACGAGGACTTCGGCGGAACAGAGAAGACGATGGAATTCAACAAGTGACCGGCGCCGCTCTTCGCCGGCTGATGTTCAGCGTTTCATGGTTCCCACGCACATTCTTGGCGCAGCACGGCGGGTATTCCGCACGCCCCGAACCAACCTTCTTCACCTTTCCCCTCTCGTAAAG
>JAVHLO010000122.1 GCA_031082105.1 Planctomycetota bacterium | reverse complement strand
ACAAGAAGAAAGGCGCAACCGACTTCGGCGAGATGTTCGGCGAGATGATCGGCGAATCGATGCGCGAGCAGGCCGCAGAGGCGAAGGCGAAGATAATGAAGGAGCTCCGCTCCCCCACCATCGAAGGGGAACAGGAGCGGCTGGCGAACATCGACCGTACTATGGAGCAGCTCACGAACCAGGCGCAGCTCACGGAGGCCGAACAGGCCTACCTCCGCGACGTCCTCAACAGGGAGGACCTGAAGAGGCGCGAGGCGATCGGCGCGATACTGAATTCGGGAAGAGACCCGACCTACGACGAGGTGTCGAAGATAATCGACGACTCGTACAAGTCGCAGGACTCGCAGGTGGCGACCTCGTTGTCGACCGAGAAGTTCGCGACCTACGAGCGGCAGCAGCGGATGGAGCGCAGGTTCGTCGGCGTCTTCGTGAAGATGATGTTCCAGGAGCCGCCGGAAGGTGAGTAGGCGGCGGGACCGGCCGCGCCGGGGGATACCATTGACGTTTGCGTTGCCAAAGAAACCATCTCTTGTCATTCCCGCGAAAGCGGGAATCCAGAGATGGTTGCACTGGCTGGGCAAACAACAGTAGATTCTAGATTTTGGATTGCCTAGCGCGCGCCTTCAATCTAAAATCCAAAATCTAAATTCTAAAATCCTCTACGATCCCAGGATCCTGGCCCCAAGACACCCGCCCGAGAGCAGCAGGCCAAAGGACAAATGGAGGGCGATCGTGGATTTGTTCGCAGGCAGCAGTTCCTGGATTCGGTCGTATTGCTTCAAGGCGACCTTTCCCGCGTAGACCGCCAGCGGCAGAGTGAGCCACGTCACCAGCGTATGGACCGGCGCGAGGTTCGCCGCGATTGCCGCAACCACGACGGCATACGGGACGGCCAGCAGCGCGACGTACACCGCTACCGACCTCTTCTTCCCGAGAAGCACGACGAGCGTCCGCTTCTTTACCTTCCCATCGGCGTCGAAATCGGGGAACTCGTTTATCAGGAGCACCTCGGCGATGAGCACGCCGACCGGGATCGAGAGTATCGCCGGCGCAAGGTCGAACCGATGCGCCTGCACGAAGTAAGCGCCGAGCACCGCGAGCGGACCGAACCCGAGCCCGCACACAGGCTCACCGAGCCCGCCGATGTAGCCGATGCGGACGGGCGAGGCGGTGTAGAGGTAAGCGATTGCCGAGCCGGCCAGGCCGACGTACAGGATCACGTTGCCGGGAGTCAGGTGGTTCAACACCATTCCGATCCCGCCGCCGAGCGCGAAGAAGAACAGCGACGCGCAGAGGATTGCCCTGGGCGGGATCAGCTTCTCCTGGATGACGCGGCTCCCGCCGCTGAAGGGCGTGGGGGTGAGGTTCCCTTCGTCGTTGCCGGAGGTGTGGTCGAAGTAGTCGTTGCCGAGGTTCAGCCCCAGGTGGATGCACGCGAGGCCGACCAGGGTCAATGCGAACTCGAACCCCCGGAACGGCACGCCCTGGTAGTACGCGATCGCCCCGCCGAGCAGCACGGGCACGATCGTAGCCGTCAGAAACGGCAGCCTCATCGCGCGCAGCCACGTTGTGACGCCTGGGGAATGAACTGTCCGGTCGTTTTCCTGCATCATGATTCTCCTGCGACGGATTGCCCAATTACCCAAATGACGTCGACGACTTGGGAACATATCTGTAGCCCCGCCGCGTGCGCTACCGCTTCCACCTCCGCCGCAGCAGGAGCGAGTTCGAGACGACGGAAACGGAACTGAGCGCCATGGCGATCGATGCGATCGTCGGATCGAGCCTGATCTGCCACAACGGGTACAGCACCCCCGCAGCCACCGGAATCCCGACCATGTTGTAGAAGAACGCCCAGAACAGGTTCTGCTTGATCGTCTTCATCGTCAGCCGGCTCAGTTCGATGGCCGCCGGAACCGCGTCGAGGTCTTCGCCCACAAGCGTGATGCCCGCCGCCTCGATCGCGATGTCCGTTCCCGTCCCGATCGCAATCCCCACGTCCGCCTGCGCCAACGCGGGTGCGTCGTTGATCCCGTCGCCGACCATCGCCACCTTGCCGCCCTGCTTCTGCAGTTCGCGCACCCGCGCCGCCTTCTCGGCCGGCAACACCTCCGCGATCACCTCGTCGACGCCCGCCTCGCGCCCGACCGCCTCCGCCGTCGCGCGGTTGTCACCCGTCAACAGCACCGTCCTCAGCCCCATCCTCTTCAACCGGGCAATCGCCCCCTTTGCGCTCGGTTTCAGTGCGTCCGCAACGAAGAGCAGCCCGGCCGGCTTGCCGTCCACCGCCGCCGCAACGACCGTCTTGCCGCCCGCCGCGCGGGTCTCGACCTCTTTTCCGAGCAGTGAGAAATCGATCCCGCGTTCTTTCATCAGCCCGAGCGAACCGACCACGATTGTCTTCCCTTCGACCGTCGCTTCCGCCCCACGGCCGGGTAAGGCCGCAAAATCCGTCGCGGGCGCGAGTTCTCTTCCCGGCGGCATCGACTTCTTAGCCGCGGCAACCACCGCGCGGCCTACGGGATGCTCGGACATGTTCTCAACTGAACCGACCGCAAAGAGAAGCCCCGCCTCGTCCCAGCCCGACGCGGTTATCACGGAGACGACCTGCGGCCTGCCCTCGGTCAGCGTACCGGTCTTGTCGAAAAGCACGGTCCTGACCGCGTGCGCGACCTCGAGCCGTTCGCCGCCGCGAATGAGTATCCCGCGCGCCGCGCCCATGCCGGTCCCGACGAGGATCGCGGTCGGCGTCGCCAGCCCGAGCGCGCACGGGCACGCGACGATCAGCACCGCAACGAAGCTCGTCAGCGCGTTCGTGAGCCTCGGCTCCGGACCGAGCAGGAGCCACAGCGCCAACGCCACAACACTGATGCCGAGCACGGCGGGGACGAACACGCCGGCCACCCGGTCCGCCAGCTTCTGGATCGGCGCCTTGTTCGCCTGCGCCTCCTCGACAAGGCCGACGATCCGGGCAAGCACGGTCGACGCCCCTACCGCCGTGACCTTGACAGTGAAACTCCCGGTGAGGTTCAGGGTGGCTCCACTCACCTTGTCGCGCTCGCGTTTCTCCACGGGCATGCTCTCGCCGGTGAGCATGGACTCGTCGACGGACGACGCACCCGAAACGATATCGCCATCCACGGGGATCTTCTCCCCGGGCCGCACGACAACCAGGTCGCCGACCTTCACCTCTTCGACGGGCACTTCGCGCTCGACGCCGTCGCGAACGACGCGCGCGGTTCGCGCCTGCAGCTTGACGAGCTTCTCGATCGCGAACGACGTGCGCCTCCGCGCCCGCGCCTCGAGGAACCGCCCGAGCAGCACGAAGCCGATTATCATCGTGGACGTGTCGAAGTACAGGTGGGAATGCGCGGCGTGCGCGGAATGCGCCCCCCCGCTCTGCGCAAGGACCATCACCAGGCTGTACCCGTATGCGGCGGTCGTCCCCAGCGCGATGAGCGTGTTCATGTCCGCGAACCCGGCCAGGGCCGACTTCACCGCGCCCTTGTAGAATTCCCATCCGCACCAGAACTGGACGATGCTGGCCAGGACGAGCGCGGTGATGTTGGCCGCCTCGCTATTCACCAGTGTGCGGCCGAACAGCATCTCCTGCATCGTTGCGGCCATGACGACCGCGCCCATCGCCAGCGCCGCCACGACCTTGCCGAGTTCTGCAAACGGCTCTTCGCCCGCGCCGGACACGCGGCCCGCCATGACCCCGCCGGGCGCAGCGGCCTCGGGTAGCACCGCCGTGAACCCTAGCTTATCGATGGCCCGCTTGAGGTCGGAGGGTGACACCTTCTCCCCGGCGTGGTCGACCGCCGCGACCGCCGTGGCGAAGTTCACAAAGGCGAACGAGACACCCGGCAGGTCGCGCAGCGCCTTCTCGATGCGCGCCGCGCAGGCCGCACAGTGCATCCCGCGGATCTCGATCCTGGCTCGGTTCATCATCTTTTTGCCACAGAGACACAGAGGCACAGAGACGGAAATCGAACGGTTTTCACTTGTCGCCGCCGGAAGGACGACACCGTGTCGTATCTGGGAGCGCCCCGCTGCTGCGGGGCTTCCTTCGGGAAATCGGCCCCGACGTGTCGGGGCGCTCCCAGATCATGAATAATCCGGGCCAGCCGTTCGTGGAATTCAAATTTTCTGGTGGGACTCAGTGACCAAGCTCGACACTGCTCCGAGCGCGAGCGAATCCGCAATCCATCGGCTGGATCCACGGACGAAGATACTCGGGTTTCTCGTCCTGGTGATCGTGGCCGTTTCGACTTCCCCGCGCCATCTTGCGGCCTTCGCAGCCTACGCGGGGATCCTGTTGTGGATCGCCGCTCTGGCGCGCGCGTCCGTGCTGCGCTGGCTTCTGCGGGCGGCATGCGTCCTGCCGTTCTCGCTCATTGTGGCGCTCTGGCTCCCGTTCCGATCCGATGCGAACATGGTGAACGTTCTGGGCCTGTTCAACGCCTCCGTCGAGGGCCTGTGGCTGCTCCTGGCAGTGGTCATGAAGTCGTTCATCGGGGCGGCCGCCGCGGTTCTCCTGATGGAGACGACTTCCTTTCCCTACCTTGCGCTGGGGCTGCGCCGGCTGCTGGTCCCCTCCATCTTCACCGATCTTCTCGGCCTGTCCTATCGCTATCTCCACGTGCTGGCGGAGGAAGCCGGTCGAATCCGGCAGGCCGCGGCGCTGCGCGGGTACCGGTCGAGGTGGCTGCCGCAGGCGGTCATCGTGGGGCGGATGATCGGCAACCTCTTCCTGCGCGGCTACGGGCGCGCTGAGCGCGTGTATCGCGCGATGATCCTCCGCGGCTACGCCGGGACGATGCCGGTCCTGCAGCCGATGCGGTTGCGGCTTGCCGACGCCCTGGCGTTTGTCGCGCTCTCGGCCGCGCTCGTCCTCTTCCGTACGCTGTGCTAGGGTCCCAGGATCCTGAGTCCACAAGATCTGAAACAGAATTCAAGGTCCTGTCAACCCGGAAACCGCCAAGACGCCAAGGAAATCAAGAGACCGCCAGGATTTTCGCGAGTTTCCCGCGCATCCGGTCGGACTTTCCTCCTTTATGATTTCTGGCGTCCTTGGCGCTCTTGGCGTTTTGGCGGATCATTTGGGCTCTCGGGGTTGTCCGCCTCGGGCGGATCCGCTGAGGCGGAAAGGGTTGCTTCGCTGCCCCGATCTGTTCGCGAAATTCGATCAGGGGCGAACTTTTTCTCTCCGCCTCCGTTAGTAACCAATAGGGGGAGTAGTCTTCGCGCCTCGCTGCCGGCGCGAATAACCGCGAAAAACCTTGAACTGGCCCTCCATTTGCGGTATCATTGCCCCGCATGCGGTGGTCGTCCTGATCGGCGTCTGAAGAGAAGACCCGATGGCGATCGGGAAGTGGCGTTGTTTGGGAGTGCATCGATCATGAAGATTGTCACGAAGACAAGGGCGCTCGCGGTTTTCGCGCTGATCGCGGGAATTCTCTTTCCGTCCGTTGCGCTCGCCCTGCCGGAGGAGGAGTTCGTTGACACGATCATCGAAATAGACGAAAAGGAAGGCAACAAAGAAGTGCAGGGGACCATCACCAAAGAGACGTACGACAAGATTTCCTATATCATGCCCGAAACCGGCGGAGCGGCAACCGGGGCGGTGGCGACGGTGCGCGTCGCGGAAATCACGTACGCCGAGGACAGCAAGTCCGCCGATTTCAAGCGCGGCGAGGAGGCCCAGGATTCGGGGAAATGGAAGGACGCCATTGTCTCCTTCCAGACCGCGTTGAAGGACCGCAACCTGCGGGCCATTTTCAAACAGCATGCCCGGTACAGGCTGGCCGTCTGCTGCGAAAACAACGGCAGCCTCGAAGAGGCCGCCAAGAACTACGATGCGCTCCTGAAAGAGTTCGCCGATTCCCGTTTTCTCCGCGAGGCGTATGAGGCGCTCATCAATGTTCATATCGCGCGAGGCAAGCCGGAGGACGCCGAGAAGGTCGCCGCACAGGCGGAAAAACAGGCAAGAGATCTGAAGCTCGACATCAACTTCACCCAGAAGATCGTCTACCTGAAGGGCCGCGTCCTCGAAGAGAAGAAGATGTACCCGGAAGCGATCAAGGAATTCCAGCGCGCAAGCGCCGACAAGACTCTCGATGTCGCCAGCGACGCGCTGCTCGCCATCGGCCGCTGCCAGGTGGCGCAAGGACAGACGGACCAGGCGGAGGAAACCCTGCGAAAAGTCATCTCCGCAGCGCAGGGCAAGAACGCCGAATACACCAAGGCCGGCGCTTGGAACAGCATCGGCGACATGTACCGCAAGAAGGCGGAGTCAATAAAGGAGGGCGGACCGGAGAAAATTGCCCTGTTCGACAAGGCCCTTCGCACCTACCTGCGCAGCGTGGTCTGCTGGGACAAGGTCAACGCCACGGGAAAATGGTCCGGCAAGATCGAGGAGTTCGGAAAGGCCATGTACTATTGCGCCAGGTGTTTCGACATCCTGAAAGAAGGCTACAAGGCCGAACCCGAGAAGTCGGACAGGTACCGCACGCGCGCCCAGCAGTTGTACGCGGAGACGGCAGCTTTCTTCGTCGGCACGAGATGGCCCGACGAGGCGAGAAAGTGGATGAAGTAGCCGGCTGCTGCCCATGACCGTATCGCCGGACAGGACACTCATATTCTCACCGAACTGGCTGGGTGACGCGGTCATGAGCCTCCCCGCTCTGGAGGCGCTTCACGCTGCCCATCCCGAAGAAGAGCTGTGGGTGCTCACCCGAAGGCAGAATAGCGGGATCTACGAATACGTGCCGTTTCTCCGCGGGGTGATCGAGCTGCCGTCCGGTGAGCCGGCCGGCGCGACGCGCTCCGCCCGCGCGCCTTCCGGCGCCGTCCGGATTCCCCGGCCCGCAAAGGCATCGCTCCCGCGCAGGATCGCGCAGTCGCTGTGGTCGTATTCGGCCACGGTCAAAGACCTCCGTCAACACCGGTTCCAACACGCATTCCTTTTTCCGAACTCGTTCCGATCCGCGCTCCTCGTCTTCCTCGGCGGCGCCAGGCGTCGGGTCGGATACGCCACGGACGGCCGATCCGCCCTGCTTACCGACGCGATACCGTGTATGGAAGAGATACGCCGGCTCCACATGACGGCCTACTATGCGAACGTGGTTGAATCCGCGGGAATCACGATGCCGCAGCCGTTGCCGGCGCCGCAACTCCGGGTCACCCGGGAGCAGGCCCTGCGCGCAAAAGAACTGCTCGGCCGGGTCCGCAGACCGCTGTGGGGGCTGAACCCCGGCGCGGCCTATGGCGGCGCGAAACGCTGGCCGGCCGACCGGTTCGCAGGGCTCGCCGCAGAACTCGTCTCGGCATCGGGCGGCAGCGTAGTCGTTTTCGGAGGCGGTTCCGAGCGCGACACCGCGCGGCAGGTCGTTTCGCGCCTTCCTGCCGGAAGATTTGTCGACCTGTGCGGGCGAACATCGCTCGCAGAGCTCGTGGCGGCCATCGCGGACTGCGATGTGTTCATCACCAACGACTCCGGCCCGATGCACGTCGCGCAGGCGGTCGGGACTCCGCTAGTGGCGATCTTCGGGCCGACGGACCTCGCCACAACCGGCCCGTCAGGGGGAAAGTTCAAGATCGTGCGCAAGGAGGGCTCGTGCCCGCAGTCGCCCTGCCTCAGGCGCGCCTGCCCGACCGACCACAGATGCATGACGGCGATCGCCGTGGAGGAGGTCGCTCGCGAGTCGTTGCGGATGCTGGGACAGAGGCCGGAAAGCAGCAGGCAGTAGGCAGCGGGCAGTGGGCAGAACTTGGCCGACAGTTTCCGTGAATCAGAGAAGAGCGCCGACAGCCGGTCATTCCGAACTCGGTTTCCGCCGCAGGCGGATCCGCTGCGGTGGACGGAATCTCCTTGGCCCAGTGCCCGGCCTTTTGTTGAAGGCGATGCCCCGACGCGCTTCAATGCGCATGTCGCCAATGCTCGTGCTCGTGCCCGTGAACATCCGCCCCGTCAGGGTGATGGTGACGGTGTTCATGCGCGAGATTGTGTGTCGTCAGGAAATCGTGGTTCGACAGTATCTCTTGTGTCGGCCCCGAGCCGACGATGTTCCTGCCCGACCCGAGCACGATCGCGCGATCCATGGTCTCTCCCACGAAGTGCAGGTCGTGCGTGGCGCTCAGGATTGTCTTGCCGAGCTTCTTGAGATCCAGCAGGATGTCAATCAGCCCGGCGGAACTGCGCGGGTCGAGCCCGCCCGTCGGCTCGTCGAGCAACAGGATGTCCGGACCCATCGACAGGATCGAGGCCAGCGCGACGCGCTTTTTCTCGCCGAAGCTCAGCCGGTACGATACGCGGTTCTCGAAACCGGCCAGGCCCACAAGCCGAAGGGCGTCCAGCGCGGCCTGCCTGGCCTCCTCCGGCTTCCGCCCGAGGTTCAACGGACCGAAGGCCGCCTCGTCGAGTACCGTCGGGCAGAAGAGCTGGTCGTCCGGGTTCTGGAAGAGCAGCCCGACGCGCCTTCGAATGCCCGCAAGCGTGTTCGGGGCGAGCGGCTCGCCGAAGACTTCGATCTTCCCCTTCGACTGAAGCACCCCGACAAGGCTCATCAGCAGTGTACTCTTGCCTGTGCCATTGGCGCCCAGCAGGCCCACGGCCTCGCCCGTCATGATCGAGAACGTCAGCCCCGCCAGGCCGGGCGAACCGTCCGGATAGGTGTACGACAAGTCGCTTGCCGCAATCGCAGGTTTTGTGGTTGCCTCGCCCATTTGCGCAGCTCCGCACTCCAGCCGAAAAAAAAGAACGAGGCCATGAAGGTTTCACATCGGCACAACGACGCGTCGGGCGGACCGTTTCGGTGTCATTGCGCCTGAGACCTTCATGGCCTCGTTTACGCACGGATGATAGCAGCATTGTCCCCTGAAGTCAAGGGAATGCGCGCTTGGCCCCGACACCGCCGCGGGCATTCGCGCTTCAACTAGCCCGCATTATTCACGAAGGTTTGTAGTAAGGCACGTAGCCGCAGCGGAGTGCCGTCGTTTCTC
>JAVHLO010000121.1 GCA_031082105.1 Planctomycetota bacterium | reverse complement strand
GCCCCGCAATTGACTCTCACGCTTTGCGCGCTTTGCGTTCTTTGCGGTGAAAGAATCTCATCGAAAAAAACAAAGTTCTGTCGGATTGTAGTACGGATTGGACGGATTGCACAGATTATCCGCCCCAGGTAGAATCCGTGTTCTTTCCCAGTCGCGTACCGACGCGCTATTCGGATAGAATAGTGCGAAGTGCCCTGGTGTTGAGAGCAGCGTCATAATCTCCGAGATTACTCTGTGTCTCTGTGCCCCTGTGGTAAAAGAAAAAACAAGCCTCCGACACCGAAAGAGAGAACGGGCAGGAGCATCGCCACGACGCCGCTGCCGGTCATGTCCCACAACCAACCGACGAGGAATGCGACCGGCACGGTACCCAGCAGGTGCATGACGAGAATGTTGATGGCGAACCCGGTCGTCCTCACGGAGGGGGCGAGGACGTTGAGGACTATCGTGTTGCTCGGACCCATGAACATGAAGACCGCGACCTCCGCGACGAAGAGCGCGGGAAAGAAGACGTGTTCGTTCTCCGCGAGGATCGCGACAAGCCCCGGCGGAAGGGAGCACAGCAGCCCGAGCGCGCAGACGAGGAAGTACCCGCGGCAGTCGGTCCCCTGTCCCTCTGGGAGAGGGTAGGCGGTTCCCTCTCCCTTTGGGAGAGGGGAGGCGGTTCCCTCTCCCTCTGGGAGAGGGTTAGGGTGAGGGACTCGCAGACCACTCTGTGGTGAGGAGGGCGCTCTTCGCCCCCGCTTCTGGAAATATTCCCCCAGCCAGCCGCCGAGCACGGTCCCCACGATCCCCGCGACCGCGGTGCACGCGCCGAACCAGAGTGTCGCCTTCTCCGGCGACAATCTGCGCGTGCTCTGGTAGAACGTAGGCATCCACGCGGCAAGCCCGCCGAGCCCGAAGTCCGCCGCCGCCATCCCGAACGTGGCGAGCACGAAAGGCCTGTTGCCCGCGAGCGCGCGCAGGGTCGCCGCTATGCCGAAACTCCGTTTCTCGGCGGAGTCGCTCGGGTCGGCGGACTCACGGCCGGGCGTAGCGCAGTTGGTTTTCTGAAGGTTCGGCTCACCGCATGGCTCTGGTTCGCCGGCTCGCCCCGGGCCGATCAGTTCCAGGAGCAGCCGGAATGTGAGGACCCCGATGCCGATCGCCATCAGCGGATATTGCCATCCGAACCTTGTGCCTAGGTGCCCGCCTCCGGCGTAGCCGATGGCGCTGCCGAGCGAGATGGCAACGTAGAAGAACGTAACGACCGGCCCGCGTTTCTCCGGTCTGAAGCAGTCCGCTATCAGGATTGGCGCGACTATCGCGAAGACCGCTTGGCCGACCCCGCTTCCCATCCGGCCGAGCAGAAGAAGAGTATGATCTCCGACCACGGCCGCTGCGAATGTGAATACGCCCCACGCGAGCACGCCGACCATCAGGATTCTCGTCCGCCCGCGTACTCCCTCACGCCGCTCCGTTCTCCGCTTGTCGACGATCCAGCCCAGGATCGGCGCACTCGCCGTGTAGGCGATCATGAATACCGTGATGATGAACCCGCCGCGTGCGTGCGACAACTCGAAGTCGGCCATCACCTGCGGCATCACCGCGCCGATGATGAACCGGTCCGCGTAGCAGAGCAGGTTCAGCCCGAAGAGCAGCAGGATGAAAAGTGCAAGCCGTGGTCTCATCGTCGCGATGCCGTGTCAAATGGTGCCTTCGATCGTGCTCGTGCTCTTGCGCTTGCTCTTGCTCGCAGGGGTGATCGGCCCTTCGATTCTATCGTGGTTCTCGTTCTCTCTCGACCGCATAGTCGCCGAGGATGAGGGCATTCATGGACCAACCAGACGATGAAGAAACGAGCAGGAGCACGAGCAAGAGTACGAGCACGAGCACGAGAAGGCGAACGACCGCATGATCGGATTCGTGAGCGAATCCGGAAACCAGGAACCGCCGAGCGGTCGCTTGCCGCCTGCCGGTGGCCGAACTCGGCGAATATCGGAGTATACCATGCGACCGCGTTGAAGTCAAAGTCCACAGACGGTGAGGGCGCGGTTTGTGGACGATCCCCATTCCTTGGTTCGCGAACAATGCAGGCTGGTCGCTCGTCCGACCAGCGGCTGAAGTCGCTACTACGAACTCAGGCGACGCCGGCGTTCTCAAGGGGAGTCTGTACCCGCTGTCGTTACTCCCCCCAATACTTGACTCGGCCATAGGGCCATAGTAGAATCGAATCGTGACTCCCGAAGCCGAAACTCAATTCTGTCGTCAACTCGTCTCCCGAGGGATCATCACGGAGCCGCAGCTCGCGGCGGCCCTGTCGGCGAAGAAGCGCCGCGAAGAGGCGGGCGGCGGAAAGTGCTTCATCGGCGAGGTCGTCTCCGAGATGTATCGCGACCGTGCGCCGGACGTCAAGGCGCTCCTCATGGAGACCGTGCTCGGCGTGGTCGGCCAGGGCGATATGTCGTTCGGTGAGGAAGTATCCGCCGCCGGTTTTGCGACCATCAGCCAGGTGGGCGAATGTCTCGATATCCAGGCAAGGACCGAGCTGCCGGGCACGATCGGCGAGATCATGGTCCGCAAGGGGCACATCTCCTGGCTCGAACACGAGGCGCTGCTTGTCGCGCAGGAGACGATTCGGGGTGAGCGGGGCAAGACGAAAAAGACGGTCGAACTCCCCATGCCGGGCGGCGTGTGGGGCAACTACAAGGTGATCGCCTGCCTTGGCAAGGGCGGCATGGGCACGGTGTATCTCGCCGAGCAGAAGCAGTTGGGCCGGCGCGTCGCGCTCAAGGTGCTGCCCGAATCGCTCGGCGACGACCCGCGCGCGGTCGAGCGGTTCAAGCGCGAAACCATGGCGCTCGCCAAGCTGCAGCATCCGCATGTCTGCCAGGTCATCGAAGGCGGCGAATATTCCGGCCTGCACTACTACGCGATGGAGTACCTGACGGGCTGCGATCTCTCCGAGATCATCCGCACGCAGCGGATCAACCACCAGCGGGCCTGCCGGATCGCGATCCAGATCGCGGACGCGCTCCAGTTCGCCCATGATCACGGTATCATCCACCGCGATGTGAAGCCGCAGAACATCATCGTGACACGCACGCGCCGGCGCGTCCAGGCGCCCGACCCGCGTGAGGTGAAGCGCGTCTCTTCGAGCGCGATGCGGCTCCTTGCGCGCATCCTGGGCAGGTCGGCGGACCCGGCGGCGGCAGCGGCGCCGGTCCCGGGTGAAGACGCCGCCGATTCACAGCCACCCCCCGAGGATGGAGGCCCGGACTCGTCCGCGGATCGGCCGAACCCGTACTTCGAGGACCACGCGTTCCTCCTCGATTTCGGCCTCGCGCGCGAAGACTGCGGACGGCGGCTTACTCTATCAGACGAGATCATCGGCACGCCCGCCTACGCCGCGCCCGAGCAGCTTGCAGGTCGATCCGACCTCATCGGCCCCGCGACGGATGTGTACTCGCTCGGCGTCGTGCTCTACGAGATGGTCTCCACGCACGTGCCGTTCGAGTCCGAGAGCATCCCCGACACGATCCGGATGGCGTGCGACGAGGAGCCGGTCCCGCTCCGCAGGCTGCGTCCCGAGACGCCGTTCGACCTCGAGGTGATCGCGATGAAATGTCTCGAGAAGGACCCGCGCAGGCGGTACGAATCCGCGGACGAGCTGCGTGGCGACCTCGAGCGTTTCCTCGCGGGCGAGCCGATCTCCGCGCGCCCGCCCTCCACCATCTACCGGATCGGCAAGACCCTGCGCAGGCACCGCACCGCCGCGATGGTTGCGTGCGTGGGTCTTCTGGTGATCGCGCTCGTCTTCGCGTATTTCAGCCTGCTCGCGCCGTACTTCAGGAAGCGGAGCGCGCTGGCGGGCGAAGAGGAGCTCCTTGCCGCCGTGATCTCCGAAAAAAAAGCCGTGGAATCGGGCGCGGCCGCCGTGATGCGCCGCGCGAAGGCCGCATACGATTCGAAAGACTACGCCGGCTGCGCCGACGCGGTGCAGGAGGCGTTCGACCGGTTCGGCGCGTATTCGGGCACGTGCCCCGAACTGCCGCAGCTCGCCTTCCCGGGCGAACTGCGGCGAATCCCGCGGCTCGCGGAGGCGTTCGCGCGGTACAGGCTGCCGCTCGTCGAGGCGGCGTTCCTGCTCGCCGACGCGCGCCGGGTGTCGAGCGAGGCCGAGCAGGAGATCGGCGCGTGCGCGCGCGCCTACTACGAGGCGGTTCACGAGGAGGGCGGCAGAGCCTCCGCCCACGCGGCCGAGGCGCTCGACCGGCTCGGGTGGCTCCTGTTCAAGACGGGAAAAGTCCAGCATGCGCGCGACGCGTTCGCCAAAGTGCTCATAAGGTACAAGGGTACGCCGGCCGCCGGCCATGCGGCCTTCGGGCTTGCGCGGTGCCTCGAGGCCATGGAACAGTTCGAGGAGGCAACCCCATGGCTCGAGAAGGCCGCAAATGACCGCGGGCTCGCGCGCGAAGAGCGCGCGTATGCTGCCGAGGCGCTCGAAGTGTATTCCGCGCTGCTTCCCATGAAGAGCTTCGAGATCGGCGCCTTCCCGCTTGCGGCCGGCGACGTGGACATGGACGGCACCGATGAGATCATCACGGTCGGGCAGAGCAGTGTGATGCAGGCTGTGAACTACGCGCGGGGAGGCCCGGTGACGGTCGGCACCGCGACAGTCCGGAAACCCGCGCCCGGCGAATCGGGCACCATCGCGTTCGCCGCGGCGGTCGCAGACCTGGACGGCGACGGACGGAACGAGGTCGCGCTCGCATGGGCTATGCCCGAGAAGACCGAAGGCGCCGTCGCCGTATTCGAGCGCGAGGGAAACTCGCTTGTCCAGCGGTCGAGCGACCCGTGCCCGGCGTTCTGCACAGCATTGAAGACCGCCGACGTCGACGGCGACGGCCGCGTCGAACTGTGCGTGGGGCTCGGCTACTTCCTGCGCGAGTTCCGCGCATACTCCTACGCAGAGGACAAAGGGTTAGGTCTGCTCGTGAGAGAGCCCGTCGGCAACGACATCGTCGACCTCGAGACAGGCGACTTTGTCGCGGCCGAGCCCGGGGCCGAAGTGGTCATGGCCGTCGGCGCGTACGGCGGGTACTTCATCGGGCTCGCGAAACCCGACCACGTCAGCGGCCGGCTCAGGCCGCTTGCGCAGCTTGCGAAGAGGACGTCGGGAAACTGTGTCCGGCTTTCGAGCGACCCGCTGCGCAGCGATACGCTCTACATCTCGCACGGCGAGGATGCGAGTTACACTGCGTTCAAGCAGGGGACGACCGAGTCATGTCTCCCGCTTGGCGTACAGAGCTGCGTGATCGGCCCGGACGGGTTCTCGGCGACCGAGGCGCTTGACCCGTCCGCCGGTTCGCGTGCAGATCCGAACCAGTTCCGCACGGGCGATGTGGCCGCGGCTGCCTTGAACGGCGAGACCATCGTGGCGTGCATCACCAACGCCCGCGTCGGCCGGTGCGCAAAGCTCCACAGGATGCGTAAGGCTCGAAACGAGGACGCATACGAGCCGGTCAGCGTGCTCAGCGCATTGTCGGATACGATCCTATGGGCGCAGCTCGATGCCGACCCGGCGCCCGAGCTTTGTCTGTTCCAGATTTCGACCCCGCCGAGGCTGAAGGTGTTCGGGCTGGGCGCACGCGGACCCGCAGCGGAGCTCGTCGCCGCACTCGCGCCGCACGCCGCGTCGCTCGACTCCAGGGAAGAACCGCTCGTCGCGTGCGGCAGCGACCTCATGGCATTGGGCTGTTTCAGCGAGGCGTGCAGAGTCTTCGAGACGCTCCTCGCGCGGAAAGACGATCCGAAGACTCGGCTCCTGCTCGCCGATTGCCTCTACGAGAAGGGCGACCTGGACAGGGCTGCGGACGCGTACGAAGATACCGCCAGGCGGTTCCCGGGCCAGGCCGGGACCACCGCGGTCATACGGCAGGCGCGGACATTGACGCGGGCGCGCCGCTGGGCCGAGGCGCGAACGGCGCTGGAAAAGCTGGGCAGCCTGACCTTCCTCCGCTCCGACGAAGCGGAGCTCGTGCAGACGCTGCTGCGACAGTGCAAGGGCGCGCTCTCGCTCCAGTACAAGACCGCGCTGCTCGCCGAACACGGCCCGCCCCTGTACTGCGATAACCCGCTCGCCGTCGATCTGACCGACAAGGGCCTGCGTCTGCGTTCGAATCCGCGCGATGTATCGCGCTGCGCGTTCCCGGTCGACTACGACGGCGGGCCTTTCTGCCTCTCGATGCGCCTTACGCTGGACCCGTTCGATTGGAGCGTCCGATTCCGCGTCTCAGTGGCCAACCATCTCTGGCCTGCCGAGGGGGTCGAGCAGGTGGGCGAGCCGGGCGAGGAGGACATGGCGATCTCGATCACCTTCGCGTCGCAGGGGATCACATCGCGGCCGCAGCGGACCGCCGCGCTTTCGAGCTCGGGCGCGGCATTGACCCGGGGCGGTTTCGGCGATATCCCGGTGGAGGTCGGGACGGCGTACGTGCTTCGCCTGACCTACCTGCCGGACGCCGAGCGGGCGTGGTTCGATATCGAGAACACGCGCACAGGCTCGATCCGGACCGAAGAGCTTTCACTCGGCCGGAACCTGCCGCGGGGCAAGCTCTTCGTCGCGATGGACTGCATCGTCACGGTCAACTCGATGGACTTCCGCGGTGAATTCCGTGTCGAGGACCTTGCGATCTCGACTTCTTCGGCGACCGGGTCCGGCGATGACCGCTCGGCGAATGCCTGGATGGGGTTGCTTGCGGCGAACGGGCTGCTTGCGCACGGCAAGGCGAAGGAATCGGCGCGCGGCTACGATGCGATCATCGAATCGTTGGCGGGCGATCAGCATTTCGTCCGGCCCGCGCTGAAGGAGCGCGTGTGGACGGAATCGCGCCTGTTCCGTGGCCTTGCGCTCGAAAGGGCAACGTCATTCGAAGCCGCCGCGAACGGATCGGATGCCGCGGCGCGCCGGCCGGAGCGCGCGCGACCGATCGTCGAGGCGTTCCGCCATCAGCCTGCGCATTGCCTGGACCTGGTGGCGTTCTTCCTCCGGACTGCCGGCGAAGGCGAAGAAGAACTGGTGGCGACGGCCTTCTCAGAGGCGTTCATGCAGGAACCCGACACTGCGGTCGAGGCGCTGCTGGAAGAACTGTCCGCGCGGATGCGACTCGATGAGCAATCGAAACGCGAAGTGCAGGAGTCGATCCAGTCCGCGCGGGGTGGCGGAGCGGGTTCGCGCGCGCGGCTTGACCAGGTCGTCCTTCGGCTTCTCTGCGGCGCGTACGGACTGGGCGCCGCTGCGGAGTTCCTCCGCGGGATGCCGTTCGCCGCGGCGCTGAAGAGGGAGGCGGAGCTTGAAGAGCTGCGCTGCCTCCTCGACGTGAAGGAAGAGTACGGCCTCGGGCTGGAGATGCTGAATCGACTGTGCGCGAAGTACCCGGATGATATTGACGTGCTCAACTCGGCCGCGTGGCATCTGGTAACGCTCGCCGACGCGCGATGGCGCGACATCCGGGCCGCGGCCGGACTGGCCGAGAAGGCCGTGGGCCTGTGCCGGGCGCTGCAGCCGCCGGACAGCATGAAGACCGCGATGTGCCTCGACACGCTCGCGGTCGCGACGGCCGCGCTTGGCGGCCTCGAACGCGCGGTCGAGCTGCTCGAAGAGGCCGTTCGGCTCGCGAAGGGCTCGCCGCTCGAACAGGAGTTCGTCCGGCGGCTCGAGGAGATCAGAAGGCAGATGGCGGAAGGCAGCAGGCAGTAGGCAGAAGGCGGAAGGCGGTAGGCAGAAGGCAGTGGGAGGCGGATTCTGACTACGACTTCCAAGCCACTGTCGCCGGCGCTTTTCCTTGAAGCGTGACGCCTCCTGATGTAAGATACGTTACATCAAGCCCTCGGAGGGTCACGGCGAGCGCCAATGATTAGGACGAGCGGACAATGGAAATCGAGGACGCTCCAAGGCTCAGCCAGGTGTACCGAAGCAGGCAGGTGAGCCTCGACAAGCTCATCGCGGTCAGCCCGCTGATGAAGCAGATGTTCGCGCACGCGAAGTCGCTCGCGGCCTCCGACGCGCCCATCCTGATCCTCGGCGAGACCGGGACGGGCAAGAACCTGCTCGCGCAGGGAATCCACAACGCCTCCAGGCGCGCCGCGAAACCGTACTGCGAGGTGAACCTCGGCGGCATCTCGGAGACGCTTCAGGAGGCGGAGCTCTTCGGCCACACGCGGGGCGCGTTCACCGGCGCGGAGACCGACCGCGAGGGACTGCTCGCCACCGCAAAGGGCGGCACCGTCTTCCTCAACGAGGTCGGCGATACGCCGCTCTCCACGCAAAAAAAACTGCTCGACGTCCTCGAATACAAGAAGTTCCGCCGGCTGGGCGACAACCGCGAGTTCGAGACCGATGTGCGGCTCATCGGCGCGACAAACCGCGACCTCGCCGAGATGCGCCGCGCGGGCCAGTTGCGCGACGACTTCTACTTCAGGCTCAACGTCCTGCGCATCGAGGTCCCGCCGCTGCGGTCGAGGCCGGAGGATATCGTGCCGCTCGCCGAGTTCTTCCTCAAGGAGTTCTCCGTCCGCGAGTGCAAGGACGTCACTGCGATCGCGCCGGGCGCGGTGGACGCGATGCGCGTCTACGGCTGGCCGGGCAACATCAGGGAATTGCGGTACGTGATGTGGCGCGCGCTCGTGAGCGCGAAAGGGGATACCATAAAGAAAGAGGAGATACTCGGGGCGCTCGAGCCGCAGCAGAAGGAGAAACAGACGCGCGCGGAGTTCGTCCCGCTCGAAGAGGTCGAACGCGACTACATCGAGAAGGTGCTGGGCCACACGAACTGGAACAAGTCCCGCGCGGCGGAGGTCCTCAAGATCTCCAGACCCGCCCTCGACCGCAAGATCGCCGCGTACGGGTTGGTGAAACCTGAGTAGAACGCCATGCCCGCATTCCACGCCTCCGCCGACCCGCCTCATTCGCGGATGTTTGTAGTAAGGCACGCAGCCGCAGCGGAGTGCCGTCGGTCCCCCGCCTGAAGACAACGCCACTCCGGCTGCGGCCCTGAAACAAGTTCAGGG
>JAVHLO010000120.1 GCA_031082105.1 Planctomycetota bacterium | reverse complement strand
CCATAACACATCCTCCTTGAAAAACAGATCCTGGTGGCTCCCCGAGGGGCCACGAAACCAGTCAAAACCCCTTATGACAAACCTCGAAAGCGCGCCGCCAGGCGGCACGAGGAAGAACACTCTTTTGCGCGCGTCGCGCGGGATCTACCGATCCTCCTTCTTTGGCAAGAACGCGCCGACCGATCCAAGTTGGTCTATCGCTTCCGATGCCGCCCTCGCGGCCTCGATGTTGGCCTGCTTGATGGCGAGGTACACCTCTTTGCGGTGCACGGAGACGGTGCTCGGCGCCTGGATTCCCAGGCGCACCTTGTCCCCGCGAACACCGACCACCGTGATCTCGATGTTATCGCCTATGACTATTGTCTCGTTCTTCTGCCGAGTTAGGACCAGCATCGTTATCTACCCCGCTATTTGGGATTTTGGATTCCGGATTCCGGACCGCCGATCGTACTTCTGAAATCTGCAAGAGCCCGGGCGCTTGCAGATCAACTCCCGCTCTGCGCTTTCCGCTCTTCGCTCGCCTTCTTTTCCCCGCCGCCCTCCTCGCCGAACACCCTGTGCTTCGTGGTGTAGGCCGGGTCCGCGAGGACAAGCTGCTTCGCCAGCCGCTTCTTCGGATTGAAGATGAGCGGCCCCATGAGGTTCGCCGTGATGTCGCGCGGGTTCTTGCTGGGCACGGTCAGCACCACCAGGACGAATCCGTCTTCGATGTTTTCGAGTTCTATGTTCGCCAGGTCTTCTTTTCGAACCGCCACCGCGTAGTTGGGCAGGAAGAGCCTGGGATCGCACACGACGAAAGCGAGTTCCGGCGGCTCGACCGCCTGCAGCCACTGGAACGGTCCGCCCTTGGGGTTATCGAGTATGAAGTAGAGCTTCACCGGCGCGAAGCCCAGGATTCCCTCGGGGAAGCAATAGACGGCGTCGTCCTTTACTTCGATCTCGCCAAATCTGGGAGTAGCAACCTTCATCTGTTTCTCCACAATCCGATGCTCACTCAGTCAAGTTCGTCTACATGAAGTTCAGCAGGCTGGTCTGGAGTATTCTCGCCGCCGCGGCCAGGCCGGCCTCGAGAATCGTCTGCTGCAACTGGAGTCTTGTGGCCACTTCAGCGAGGTCCGCGTCGACGATCTCGGAGAGCAGTCCCTCGAGCTCGAGCGATTCGCGTTCCAGCCAGTTGGTCATCGTCTCGATCCGTTCGCAGCGCGCGCCAACCGTCGCCCTCGCGCCGAGCAGGAGGTCATCCGCGTCGTCGATCCGGTCGCCGGTTCGGCTTATGGCGTTCCTGTCGTTGGCCCGGAGCGCGTCGCGCAGGTTCGCGAGCGTCGTGAAAATGCTCTCCGTCTGGATCCCCACGGGGTTGAGGGCCGTACCGGTCAGCACCAGCGGCGGGTTCGGGCCCGGCGGGTTCGCCACGAGCCCTGATATGCCGAGGTTGTCCGCGGCGAACGAACCGTTGATGCGCTCCACCGTGAGGCTGAATCCGTTGTCCACGCTGCTGTCCGTCAGCCGCAGCCTGTCGCCCGTGCCGGGATCGACCTGGGCGAGCAGTGCGCCGCCGTTGTTCGGGTGGTTATTGATCAGGTCAAGCACGTCCTGGACCGTCTTCGCATCGGAGACGTCCACTTCGAGGGTGGCGCCGCTCTGGAGGGTGATCCTGAAATCGTTGCCGTAGACGCTGTGCACGCCGATACCGTTGTTGAGATCGCACAGCCTGACGCGGCTCAGTGGCAGCAGGATGCCCAGTTCGGCCGCGGTGGTTCCGCCGTTCTCCGCGATGGAGAATCGCGCGCCGTTGAGGCGTGAGACGACATTGATGCCGGTTCCATCGTCGTTTATCTCCGCGAAGACGTATGTGCCGGAATCGTTTATCATATTGATCATGTCTTCGAGCGTGGTCGCCCCGGCGAAATCGACGGTGGCGTTGTAGGCGGCCTGCGACGACACGTTGTTGATGACGATGCCTGACGGCGGAGCGACATCGATGCCCGCTCCGCCGCGAAGGGCCGTACGGAGCGTCGCGAGCGAGAGGCTCGGATCGGTATCGCCGCCGACAATTCCCGCACCGCCGCTGCCCTCGATACTGGTGATCGACGCGCTGGTGTCGTAAACGTCGAGCACGTTGCCCGCGGCAAGCGTGGCCGTGAGGATGACGCGGTTGTCGTTGGGCGCGATATCCTGCGCGGCGGACACGGCCCCGTTGAGGGCCGGGCTGGCATTGACCGCAGCGGCGAAGTTCGCGGCCGTCGCAATGGTCGTCGGGCCGATCACGAAGTCCACGCCCGCGATGAATGTCG
Organism: Planctomycetota bacterium; assembly: GCA_031082105.1. Lineage (GTDB taxonomy): Bacteria > Planctomycetota > MHYJ01 > JACQXL01 > JAVHLO01 > JAVHLO01. Next base: position 6,776 of record JAVHLO010000120.1, on the reverse strand, counting down.
TGCCGTTCACGGTGATCGTCTCGCCGATCGCAGGCAGGGCGGTGAAGGTAACCGTGCCGGCCGTCGCGAGCCCGAGGTCGCGCGCGGTGGTGCCGTTGTCGACTTCCGAGACCTTCACGTAGCCTGTTGCGCTCGTGAGCGCGATGCCGTTCGCCGCGCCGTTGATCGCCGCGGTGACCCCGGCGGGGCCGAAGTTGTTTATCTTGTCGACTACGTCCTGAACCGTCTCGGACTCGGAGAGGTCGACGGTCGCGGTTGTGACGCCGGAGTCGATCAATATCCTGCCGGCGGCCACTCCCCCGCCGCCGTTCAGGTCCGCAAGCTTGGTCCCGCCCACGACCGCCGGGTTCAGGTCGGCATCACCTTCGATCTCCGCCGTCAGCGCGCCGAACGCATCCGGCCCGGTCAGATTCGTCTGGATGGTGATGCCGTCGGAGATGTTGGTGTTGATGGCCGCCGTGTTGCCGCAGTAGACGACGGAGCCGTTGACGAGCTCGAAGGGTGCCCTCTCGGTTGCGCTCCCGCTGAAGAGGTAGCGGTTCTCGAACTGGATGTTGGCCATCGCGACCGACTGGCGCATCAATTCCTCGACCTCGTAGGCCGAAAGGTGCCGGCTTTCGACGGTTGCGGAATCCTGGACCTCGCTCAGCATGATCTCGCGCGCGCGGAGGACGACCTCGCGCACGTCGCCGAGCGTGCTGTCGGTCTGGCCAAGCCTGGTATCGGCCACGCTCATGTTGCGCACGTACTGAGCCGAGCGGGCGATCCGTCGCTGGTAGGCCAGGGCCTGGTGCGACTTGACGGGGTCGTCTGAAGGCCTGATGATCTGGTTGCCCGTCGACAACTGCTCCTGCGCCTTGAGTATGGCCTGCTGCGCCCGCGTGATGTTGGCGAGCACGACGCTGCGCGAGAGCGTGCCGGTCACGCGCGAAAAAACCGAGCTGGCAAAGGGTGTTCCGGAGATAGCCATGTTTGCTACATCTGATTGATGAGCGTATTCAACAACTGGTCAACAACGCTGATAAACCTCGCGGCGGCCTGGAAGGAGCGCTGGTACTGGATGAGGCTCACGGCCTCCTCGTCGAGATTGACTCCCGAGACGCGCTCGCGTTCGTTTTCCATCTGTTCCAGGAGGATGGACTGGTTTTCGACGCGGTCGTTCACCTCCGCGGTGCGCGCGGCGAGCGATCCGACCATCCCTTCGTAGTAGTTTTCGAGCGTAGCGGTGCCGCTGTTCATCACCTTTGCGGTCCTCAGCCCCGCGAGGGCCAGCGCGTTCGCGTTGTCGCCGGGGTTGTTTGTCCTGGCGGCGGCCACGAGGTTCGGACTGGAGGCAATCAGCTCGTTCACTCCGATGTTCGACGCGCCGGACCCGGTGAACAGCGTGTTCATGCCGAGCGCGGCGAGGACATTGCTCGTATCGTTCGCGAACGAGAAGGTCGTGTTGTTCGAGGTCGACCGGATCTCGAGCCTGTTCGTGCTCGTCACGGCCGCGGAGATGGACGGGAAAGCCGCCCCGACTTCCGCGTTTATCTCTGCGACGATGCTTGCGAGCGTGGAATCGGGCAGGACCTTGTCGAGGTCCACCGCGATGTTGAAGGTATTGACCTGGCCGGTCAACTCGTTCGTCACTTTCACTTCGAAGCTGCCGTTGCGGATCGCGTACTTCAACCCGGTGAGCTGGAACGTGTCGCCTACGCCCATCGGCCTGTCGAACTCGCTGTCGAACGAGAACGTGCCGGTCGCGCTGTCGAACGACGTAACGGTCCGCATCCGGCCCGCGTTGACGCCCGAGGTCACGAGCAGCGTCAACCCGTTGAACACGTCCGCGGGATAGCCGACAAGCGAGGAGTCACGGATGGAGGTATCCGTGATGAACTGCTCGACCTGGCCGTTCGTGGCGAGTGGCGCCGTGGAGACGGCCGGCTGGAGCACGGCATCCACGCTTGTCAGCGAGGTGAACCGCGTGAGGCCCACGCCTGTCGAGTGGATCTTGTTGACCTCGAACGCAAGCGAGCGGGCCAGCGTGGTGAGGCTGTCGATGACATCGACCATTGCGCCGTCTCTTGCCTCGACGATCCCCCGGAGTCTTCCGCCGCGGAGTTCGAGTTCGACGCCGGTCGTCGTGAAGTACGGCGTGTTGATGAGGTTATCCCGGTCGGTCGTGAGGGTTGTGGCGACCGGTGTGGCCATTGTGTCGAAGACGAGGAAGTTGCTGCCGACGAGCACGTTGGCGGCGCCGTTGCTCGTCTCGACGACCTTGATGCCGACGTAGGTGGAGAGCTCCTTGAGGAGCAGGTCGCGCCTGTCGCGGAGGTCGTTGGCGGCGTCGAAATCGAGGCCGCCGTTCTCGACGCTCAGGACGCGGCTGTTGATCTGCGCCACCTCTTCGGCGATGCGGTTGATATTCTGGACGACGACCTGGGTCTCATCGTTCACCGCCTGGCGCGCCTCGCGAAGCCGGTCGGCCATGGTGCGGATCGTATCCGCGAGCGAAGTGGCGTTCTCGATGACGGCCATGCGCGCCGAGGCGCTCTCCGGGTGCGCGCCGAGGTCGTCCACGCTGTCGAAGAAGGCCGAGAAGGCGGTCGAGAGATCGGCATCGGAGAGCTCGCTGAACACGATCTCCATCGTCCTCATGGCTTCCTGGTTGACGTTGAGGCGGTTCATGTTTGACGAGGCGTCCCGGATCTGCGCGGTGAGGACGTTATCGACGAGCCGCGCGATCCTCGCCACACGCACGCCCTTTCCCATCTGGGCGAAGACCATGTCGTGTGGCGGCATGGCGTCCAGCTCGACGCGCTGGCGCGAGAAACCTTCGGTGTTGGCATTCGCAATGTTGTGGCCGACGGTCTGGAGCGCGGCCATCTGCGTCTGCAGCGCGGTAAGCCCGGTATTCAGTGAAGCAAAGAGCGACATATCACGCAACCTGGTCAACGAGGTTCAATCTGGAAGCGGTCTCCGGTCGGGATTCGACCCCGTTCCTTGTGTAGCAGGGTTGGCCGTCGTTTCCGGTCGTTATCATGTTGAGGAACAGTCTCAACTGTTTCAGCGACTGTTCGCTGAGCGACCTGTTCTGTTCGTTGGTGCGGCGCACCTTCGCGATCACGCCGGCGAGCGCTGTCCGCTGGGCGAGGAGGCGCGTCTTGAACGGCTCGCCGACGCGGAGTGCGAGCGCCTGGATGGGCATCTTGTTGAGGTCCACGTCGATCGTCTTTCCCGTCCTCACCATGGAGGCGATCCGCGCGTCGCCGGCGGCGGCGGCGTTCTGCGCGGCCTCTATCTCATGGTTCGTCCACTTCCCGACGGCGGCGACATCGGCCCGGATGAGCGCCGTCTTCTTGCTCGTCGCGGCGTCAAGCAACTTCTGCATCGCGGCGATCTCGACGTCGAGAAGCTTCGAGAGCTCTTCAAGCTGTTCTGTCAATTGCATGCTCATTGGTCCGATCCTGCGAAGTCCCGGGCGCGACGGCGCGTTCGAGGCTTCTGACAAGGTACTTGTACATCATGTCTCCGATGCCCAGCCCGTTCCCCCTGGCTGCGATGTTTTCCGAGATCGAGTTGTCCAGGAAGGTCTGGAATATCTCTTCCTGCATCCCGCCGTGAAGGAACCCGCTCTTGGGCACGGCCTTTCGCATCGACTCCAGCATCATGCCCACGAAGATGGCCTCGAACTGTTGGGTGGCCTCGCGCAGCTCCGTCAGCTTCGCGGCCTTTTCCGCGTCGCCGCCGGCGGCGGAAGTCGCGGATGCCATGCTGGAATCTTCAATGCGCATCGTTCTCTTCAAGCCACAAAAGGCACAAAAGTCCTACTCTACGATCAATTCCGCGTTGAGCGCGCCGATCCTGTGGAGCGCCTTTATCGCGGCGATGACGCTGTCGGGCGGCAAGGTGCGGCTCATCTGTTCAAGCACGCGCTTGAGCGAGATGGTCTGCTCGACGGGTTGCGTCTTTTTTTCGGCGGCGCCCGGCTGCGACCCGCCGGCCAGACCGGTTGGCGCCTTCTCCGGCTCCTCGCCTTCGAGCGGTTTCTTCTTATCGGGGATCACCAATTGGTAACCACCGGCAATCTGGACGAGCGCGGTAGACACGGTCACATTGCCCGTCACGGACCAGGTTTTCGTCTTCTCGTTGATGTAGACTCGGGCGAGCGGCTCGTTGGTCCCCACGACGTCCACGCGGCATTCGAGCACGCGGGCGATGAACCCAGCCTGGTCAAGTCCGAAATCGGCCGGGATCCGCACGACGATGTGACCCGCGTCCTGGACCACCGCGACGTCGGCCACGGTGCGGGCTGCGATGCCCACGATGCGCGGGTCGGTGTTCAGCCTGTTGGCGATCGCCGATGCGGCGTTCCAGTCCGGCCGGTTGAGGACGAGCGTGAAGTAGCTCGCCTTCACCAGCTCGCCGGACTCGGTTTCCACGGCGCCGTCCGTCTGGATGACGGTGTGTTTCAGCGTCCTTTCAACGATTGCGCCGCCGTAGACTATCCCTTCGGTGGGGATGATGTCCCCGCCGATGCTTACTGGGCCCTGGGCTATGGCATAGACGGTTCCGTCATCTGCCACGGACCCGGGGCCCCGGAGAGGGGTAATCAGGAGTCTGCCGCCCTTCAACGATTTCGCGTCGAATATCGAGGCGATCGAGACATCGATGCGCGTGCCGGCGGACTGAAATGCCGGCAACAGCGCCGTGACCTCCACGACCGCCATGTTCTTGTGGGTGATGTTCAGCTGGTTGAGCGTGATGTTCTCCTGCTTCTTCAGCAGCGAGGCGGCGATGGTCCTGGACAGCTCCGTCGGCGAGTCGCCGGTCCCGTTCAGGCCCATGACCACGCCCCAGCCCTTGAGATAGTTGTCGTCCGCGCCGCTCAACCGGGCCAGATCCTTGATCCGGGTCCCCTCGGTCTGGCCTGCAGGCTCGTCGGAGGCCGTCTGCGCAGATACGACCGGCATTCCAAGAAGGACGAGCATCGCCGCAATCGCAAGAACCGCCTTTTTCATTATCTCTTTCCTCATCTCAGGGCTGAGCACGCACGCATTCACGCACTCACGCGGACTAGAACGGCCACAGCCAATCGAGTATCCTCGTGAGCAGGCCGCGCTTCTGCGCGTCGCCGACCGAACCGACGCCTTCGTACCGGATGTTGACGTCCGCGATGCGTTCCGACTTGACGGTGTTGTCGACCGCGACGTCCTCGGCGCGGATGACGCCGGTGAGCGTGAATATTTCCTTTTCCTCGTTGACGCACCGGGTCTTTCTAGCTTCGAGCACGAGCGTGCCGTTCGGAAGCACCTCGACGACGCGGGCCGTGAGCTTGCCGCTCAAGGAACCCGCGCGCGTGGTCTGGCCGGTGGCGTCGTGCCTAAGCCGCGCATCGAGATCGATCTCGGGCGTGAATGCGCCGAGCGCGTCCTTTATTTTCGTCTCCTTCGTCTTCTCGTCGGTGCTGAGCCGGATCCATTCCGAAAGGATGGCTTCCCAGCGCGTCCGCTTGTCGGTGCTGGTATCAGCCGACGCACTCGCCATGCTCCTCTCTTCAACAACGATCGTTATGAGGTCGTGTTTCTGGAACGGTTTCCGTTTGACATCGCCGTAGAGCGATTCATCGGTGTCCTTCCACAGCCTCTCGGCCTTCACCGTGCCGGCTCCGCCAAGGAGACAGACCGCCAGGACAAGGCCCGACTTTAGAGTCAAGATGAAACCGCGTTCAAAGTTGGATCTTGTGGCACGCATCTCTGAGTACTCCCCGATCTCAGTCACCATGAAAACCGCCTATTGCCCCTCGCCCGGCCTCAGCGCATCAAAAGAGGCCACCCCCCTGTCCGAAGCACCCGGGGCGACTCGCTTCGACGCGGCCTGGCCGTCCACGACGCAGACCCGGCCGCTCTGGACCACGCGCGCCGCGATGGACTGGCCTGTGACGTTGTTCTGGACTCGGATGATATCCCCGACCGCGCCGTCCTCCATCGCGATCCCGTTGAAGTACAGTTCCAGTCCTTCCGAGCCCGCGTCCACGAGCACCATGTCGCGTGAACGGACGCACGGCGGCTGTTTGAGGCCCGACGAGAGCATCTGCTCCCCCTTGCGCACGACCGAGGTCAGCCTCGCGCCCACGACGGACGCCAGTCCGGTGCGGTCCGCGAGGTTCGAGATCTCGCACCGCTGAAACTCGACATCGCACTCCCGCACCTGGTGGCCTGACTGCATAGCGCTCTTTGCGACAAGCACGTTGCGGAACGCGCGCACTGTGACGGTCGTGTTCACCTCGCGAATCCGTTTCGCGGAATCCTCGATCTTCGCGCGGAACGCGGAGATGCCGATCGGGTTCGCCGATTCGGTGGAGACTTCGACGACCACGACGTCGCTGTCCGCCGAAATGTCTTCACATGATTCGATCCGTTTCACGTCCACCAGGAGTTCGGTGTCGTACAGCTTGAACTTCTTCACGAGAAACTCTTCGATCCTCGCGGCGAGGATGAATGCGAAGCGGCCGGACACCGGCGCGCCTATGCGCGTGATCACGGTCTCCGTTGCCCCTTTGAACACGACGGCGACCAGGTCGACGCCCGCCTTGCGCATCTCGGTCTTGAGCTGTTCGAGGCTGATGGTCACTGACCCGCCGAGCTCCGGCGCGCGGCCGAGCATTATCCCGGACAGGACTTCCGCGATGTCCGCATTGGCGGTGTTGTGCAGGACGGCGACGTCATCGAACCGGATGAACCCGTCGCTCGTCTGTCCGCTGGGCTTGAGTTCGACGGTGGCGACCACCGAGG
>JAVHLO010000011.1 GCA_031082105.1 Planctomycetota bacterium | reverse complement strand
AGTCTGGCCTGTCGGACCTGTTCGACCTGTCTTACGATAGCCCCCCTGACCGCGCCCAGCGCCGAAACCCTCTTTTTTCCACAAAACTAAGCCTTGACTTCCAAGAGGCTTTTGGATATCATGTAAGACTTCTTTGAGTTTCGAGTATTTCTCCTCGGAATGCATGGATAGTTATCTTGTTACTGGTGGGGCCGGTTTCATCGGCTCGCACCTTGTCGAGCGGCTTGTCCGGGACGGCGGGCCCGGCAAGGCTGTTCGGGTGCTGGACGACCTGTCGACGGGCCGGCGCGCGAATATCGCGCACCTCCTCGACCGAGTCGACCTGATTGAAGGCTCCATCTGTGACCCCGCGGCCGTCCGGCACGCAATGGAAGGGGCCAAGGCGGTCTTCCATCTCGCGGCGATTCCATCGGTGGCGCGCTCGGTGGAGGATCCGATCGAGACAAACAGGGTCAATGTTGAGGGCACTCTCCAGTTGCTCTGGAACGCGCGGCAATTGGGCGTGAAACGATTCGTTTTCGCCAGCTCCTCTTCCGTGTATGGCGAGTCACCTACCCTGCCGAAGAAAGAGTCGATGCTGCCGATGCCGATATCCCCGTACGGGGTCTCCAAGCTGGCTGGCGAGACCTACTGTTTCGCCTTCTGGAAGCTTTTCGGCCTCGAGACGGTTTCGTTGCGGTTGTTCAATGTCTTCGGTCCGAGGCAGGATCCGACCTCGCAGTATGCCGCGGCGATCCCCCGTTTCATCGCCGCGGTCCGGAACGACGCAAGGCCCACGGTATACGGTGACGGCGAGCAGTCGCGCGATTTCACCTTCGTTTCGAACGTGGTGGACTCCTTCTGCGGAGCCGCGGCCGCGGCCGACGCGGCTGGCGGCGTCTTCAACGTCGCTTGCGGGGGCCCCATCACGGTAAACCAGCTTGTGAAGTCCGTCTGTTCCCTGCTGGGGACCACGCCGCGGTCCGAGCGCGTTGCGCCACGGCCGGGGGACATCCGACATTCGTTCGCGGACATATCGCTCGCCCGTGCGCGTCTGGGGTATGAACCCGCGGTCGCGTTCGAGGAAGGCTTGAGGCTGACCATTGCGGCGTTGAAGGCTTAGCCCGTGAGAGACCCGGTTTCAGAGATTGTTCGCCGTTTCTCCCGCAGATACCTGTTCGTGCGGGCCTTCGACCGCGGTGCGTCCATTCTCTTCTACCTGTCGTTCGCCGTTGCGGTGGCAGTGCTCTTTTCCAACCTCGTCGCCGCCCTGCAGGAGCGCGCGCCGGCGCTTTCCGGCCCGCGCATTGCCCTCTGCCTTCTTGCGGGGACGTTCGCGCTCTCGCTCTTTTTTGGCGCGCTTGTCGCCTGGGCCGGACGGCCCCCGCGCTACGCGGTTGCAAAGCTGGTCGACGATTCGGCAGGCACGGAAGACCGGCTCTTGACCTGTTCCGAGTTGTGTCCGGAGTCCTCTCCCGTCCAGGACGCGGGCCCGCTCCGATCCACGCTGGTCGGCGAGCTGCAGCGGGAGACCGTCTCGCGATTCGGCTCGACACCGGCCTCGTCCGTATTTTCGCTTCCGCGTATCGGCCGGCGTTGGACACTTGTCTTCGCCCTTGCCGCCGCCGCCTGGGCAATGCTCGGTCTCGCGTGGAACACGCGCGGCGCCGCAACCCCGGCCGGCCCGGATCGCGGCGCAACGATATCCGGCCCGACTGCGGGCGCGCCCCGCGGTGGAGCAGCGTCCGCGACGGACAACAAGCAGGATCGCAATGACGCAAGGGAGGCGACCGCGCCTCAAGACGTGGTTAGGAAGAAGTTGTCCTTGGTAATCACGGAACCCGCCCAGACCGTCACGGTTGCGCGAGGGCGCGCTGTGCGGATCGCGTGGAGCGCGGGCGGATCGCCCGACGATTCCTTGATCGTCTGGCTTGGAGTCGATCCCGATAAATCGTTCGCCAACGGGCTGCTCTCTCCTGTGGGAATCCTGTTGCCGCCTCAGGGGACCCTCGACTGGGATACGTCCGCCGTGCCTGCCGGGATTTACTATGTCTGCGGCGAGGCGAAGACCTCGCGCGAGACCGCGTCGGCCTACGCGCCGGGCAAGATCATCGTCGAAGAGGGCGGGCTCCCCTCAGAGTCCGACGCGGGCGCGGGCGGTGCGGGGAATACTCCGCCGCCGCCGGACACGTCCGGCCAGAACCCGCCGCCGCCGGACACGTCCGGCCAGAACCCGCCACCGCCGGACACGTCCGGCCAGAACCCGCCACCGCCTTCGGAGGCGGCGGACCGGACCCCGCCGGCCAAGGAGCCGCCCGAGGACCAGCCGCAGATCCCGCTCCAGCCGATCCCGCCGCAACCGCCGGACCCGGACGGCGCCGACCCGCATTCCCGGCCGGGCGACGACGCGCCTGTCGATTCGCCGCCGCCATTCGGCGATCCCGAGCGAGTGCCTAGCACGCCAAAGCCGTTCTATGTGGAGCCGCTGTTCGGCGACGGCGCGACCAAGACCGCTGCAATGGAAGAACAGCCCGCGCCCGACGTGCCGGAAAAGACAACGCCTCCGCCCGAAGACGCGGGAGCGAAACCGCCCGCGCGCGTCTCCTATGAAAAATATGCCCGGACAGTTGATGACGCTCTCCGCCGCGGGTTGATCTCGGAGCGCGACCACAGGCTCATCAAGGCCTATTTCGACGCGTTGCGCCTGGAACGCTGAACACTGCCGGTTCCTGTTTTTTGCCCTTTGCTCTCTGCTCTTTGCCCCTTGCTTTTCGTTTCTCGCTTTTCGCTTTTCTTGTATGAAGAACTTCCTCCGCCACTACCGGTTCGGCACTGTTCGGGTGCGTCACGAGGTCTTTCCCAGCGTGCTGCTCGGCACGTCGCCGTTCATCGGGGCCGGGCAGTTCGGGGATAAGTCGTATTTCTACCACCAGCATTTCTACGAGAACCCCGACAATATCGTCCCCGTCCTCGAAGAGGGGTTCAAGCTGGGCTGCAACGCCGTCCAGCTCATCGCCTACCCGGCGCTTGTCCGGGCGGTCGAGCGCACGGTTGAGAAGACAAACATCCCCATTTTCGTGCTCGCTACCGTCGGGCTCGGTGACCTTCAGGCGGAGATCGCGGACGTCGCGCGCCTGAATCCGCAGTGCCTGCTCATCCACGGCGCGTATACCGACAAGAACTTCGCCGGAATCGATCGACACCTCAAGATGATACGCGAACGCTTTCCGAAGATGATCACGGGCGTGGCCACCCACAACCCGGGCATCATCATAGAAAAGGCCGTAAAGATCCCGAACGTGGACGTCATCCTCTCTCCCTTCAACAAGAGCGGCATTTTCATGCGCCCGTCGCAGGAGATGACGATCGAAGCGGTCGCGGCCGCCAGGAAGGCCGGCTGCAAGGTCTTCGCGATGAAGACGCTCGCCGCCGGGACGATCCCGGTCCACGAGGCCTTTGGTTTCTTGAAGAACCAGGTGCACGGGCTAACGGTCGGTCTGGCGTCCACCACGGAGATACGCGAGACGCTGGACCACCTGCGCAAGTTGTACCCGCCGCGCAGGAGATAGCCGGTTTTTTGGAGCGCGCCGGCAGAGCGAAGCGGCGACGGCGCTTTTTTCTTTCTGCCGCACTCTGTGGCCCGGACTTCGCGAGTCTTCGCGTATTTGCGTCGTTTCTGGTCCCTGTGGCCCGTTTCGTGACTACAACGTCCGTGTCTCCGGAGGAGATTCAATGGAACGTCGCTCTCGCGGCATCCTGCTGGTTGCGGGCTCAATACTGTTCGGCATCGGCGTCTCCGTGCTCTTTATCGCCCTCGGTGGAACGATACCGCGCAAGGACGGCTCGGTAGTCACGCTGAACGACGGTCAGAAGCTGGACGTCTCGCCGCAGATGGTCTCTTCCTGGCGTGCAAAGGAGCGCAGGCTTGAGTCGGCCGAGGCCGAGCTCGCGCGGACCCGCGCCGAGATGGCCGCGCTCGAGTCGCGCCTGCGCGAGCTGGAGGCCGCGGCCGATGCGGGTTCCGACACCGCACCGAAGCCGCCCGCCGAGGCAGACATCAAACCGGACGCCGACGCAGCCGCCGTACCGGAGGACCCGGAGGCCGAAAAACAAAGGAAGCTGAACGAACTGCTGGACAAGCTCGACTGGGACAAGATGACCGACGCCATCCATGACTGGATCAAGCTGAACCGCGACGCGCGCAAGAACGGCAAGCAACCCGTCTTCGATCCGGCCCTGCTCATGGAGCTATCGAAGATCAACGTCTCCATCGCGCAGATCGCGGAACTGCTCGGCGAAGAAAACATCTGGGCGGTCTGGGACAACGAGCTCGTCCTGCAACGGTTCCTGCCAGCATACCTCAAGGGCATGGGCGCGGAACTGACCGACGCCCAGCGCGGCACGCTCTTCGAATGGATGAAGGCGGAGCGCGCGGCAGAGACCTACGCGCCGCCGGCGGAGACCGCCGCCGGCCCCGCAAGCTTCGACCGGCTCATCTCCAGCGCGGAGCGGGAACTGCGGTTCGCCGAATGGCTCCGGTCCAACCTGTCGGCTTCCCAGTACTCGTCGTACAGCTCCGCGATGGACAACGATATCTTCTACGGCCAGGAGCTGTCGTCGAAGACCTTCAAGGCCGCGACGGAAGAGGACGCAACGGCGGCGCTGACCCAGTACTGGCAGGGCGCCTACGGGGCCGACCCGACGCAGGCCACGGCGCTCGGTCAGGTGGCCGACCAGTACGTCAAGGACTACTATGCTACGACCTACTCGTACTCGCGCCTGTATGGAAACGATCTGCCGCTGCACGTGTCGTTCGAGCTCCAGGTGAAGCTGCTCAAACTCCAGGCAACGGCAGAAGCGCAGTGCCGCAGCCTTTTCCCCGATGCGGACCCGCAGCAGGCGCCGACCATTTTCAAGTTCGAATAGCGCCGCGCGTCCTTTGATCTGGACTTTTTCACCACAGAGACACAGAGGGCACGGAGCGCCGGACCGGCAAGGGAACGGGAAGGAGCGGCGCTCAAGAGCCTGTCCTGGAACCGATCAGTGCCGCGACCGTGAGGGTGCGGACATGGATGTTCGTAGTAACGACTTCAGTCGTTCGGTCGGCACGCGACAAAAGTCGCCACTACGAACGCTTGCGGCTCGGTTCTCGCCACACCGAGGCTCCGCGATTCCCTGATCCCCTGATTTCCTGGTCTCCTGATGTCCACCCTGCTCCTTCCTCTCGGTGCGCGTTTCAATTGCGCCCTTTGCGGCGAATGCTGCAAGCGGTGGGACATCACGTTCTCCGAACGCGAGTTTGCCGAGCTCAAGGCGCGCGACTGGGTCTCGCTCTTCCCCGAGCTCGCCGGCGAGGTCCTCTTTGAACGGGAAAAGCGCGACCGTTGGTTCGGCCCGCGCACGTACCGGTTCGCGCTGCAGGAGAACAAGGCCTGCGCCTTTCTCGAAGCGGATTCGGGCAAGTGCCGGATGCACGCGCGGTTCGGCGGCAACATTAAGCCGCTCGTCTGCCGGTTCTTTCCGTTCACCTTCACCGAGGCCTCCGTCGGCACTTTCGTCGGGCTCAGGTTCAACTGTCCGGCCGTTGTCGCTGGCTCCGGCCAGTCGCTGGAAGCGCAAAGGGAAGACATTCTCGGTCTCGTCAAGGCGCTGCGCAAGTCAAGGCCGCTCCCCGCTTCCGGCGCCCCGGCTGCCACGAGCGAGATATTCTTCACGCGGCGGCAGAAACTCTGGTGGAGCGAGATCGTCGAGATAGAATCGCACCTGCTGAGGGCCCTGCGGCTGGGGATGGCTGCGCCGTCGGCTTTGCCGCGCGGCGGAGGCGATAACGACGAGCCGGAGGCGGACGGCGACACCGCGTCCGAGGCCGGAAAGCGCCAGGCCCCGGACCACGCACAGCCCGACGGGAAGGGCGACGCGCCCTGGGGCGGGCCGGCGAAGTCGGGCCGCGAACTTCTCGATCGCATCTTGCTCGGCGCGCGACTCATCGACCTGCTCAGCACCGCGCGGCTCGAGAAGGTGCGCCGGGAGCGGCTCGCCGAGTTCGTCGCCCTCGTCTGGGAAGGCGCGCGCGCGGAACACGCCGAGGCCCGCAAGGCACTCGGACTCGACGCGCCGGCTGACTCGCCGCCGACCGGAGACCGGGACGCCCAGACCGCGCGGCCGAGTCCGAGCCGCGCTGATACGCTGGTCTTCCGACAGTTCCTCTGCTACTTCTTCAACCGCGAATATCTGGGCCACCACAAGAAATCGTTCTTCGGCCGGTTCCGCGCGCTCGGATTTTCCGTGCTCAAAAACAACCTCCGCTTCGCGTTCGGCCGGGGCCAGCTCCGGTTTGGAGACCTCCCTTCGCCTGTAAACATCCGGGCCGTGAGTGCGTTCGAAACCTCGGAACTGCCGGTCGAATCGGCCGAGCTGCTCCACCGGTATTTCATCACGAAGCTCGAGGGAAAGAACGCCGTCGGCGAGCTCTTCTTCGACCAGTCATACGTGGACGGTTACTATTTTCTGATGGTGCTCGTATCGACCGCTATCTGGTTCGCCCGCTGCTCCGCGCTCGGCCACGGTCGCGATCGGATCCTGCACGAAGATGTTGTCTGGGCCGTCCGGTACGTGGACTCGAGCTTCGGCTCGACGACCGCGCTGGGCAGCTTCCGCGAGCGGATGAAAATCTACGCCCTCACCCTGCCCGAGCGCGCCCAGACTCTCCTCGCGGCAATGTGTCTTCCGGCGCGGAACCAGCCTGCAGGAAAAGACTCCGTCTGAAGATCCGATAGGCACAGAAGGCGCAAAATCGCGGCCCAAAGGTTCGGAAATGCGCCTTGTTCGTGATGGACTACTGTTGTCTTGCCCGTCATTTTGTGTATTTTGTGCCTTTTGTGACAACTCCGATGCAGCACGGTCTTTTCCTTGAAACCACCCTCCTTTTCTGATAGAACTCGGTCTTCTTCTTGCTTTGTTGTGTTCTTGGCGTCGCCGCCTCCGGCGCGTTTCCGTCCATGGTGAAACGCAAAAAAAAGAACGTCCTCATCTTTGGCGCGACCGGCTCGATCGGGCGCAACGCGCTCGAAGTGCTGGCGCGGCTAGGCGACCGGTTCGCCGTCTACGGGCTGACTGCGGCGGAGCGGCACGGCGAACTTGCCATGCAGGCGGAGAAACACGGCGCGCGCGTCGTCGGGATCGCCAACCCCGCGCATGCCAGCGCTCTCCGCTCTCGGATGGCTGCGATGTCGCCGCCTGTCGAGGTCGCGTGCGGGCCCGAAGAACTTGCCGCGCTCGCGGCGCGCCCCGAGATCGATATCGTCCTGTGCGCAGTTACCGGCGGCGTCGGGCTGCCCCTGACCCTGTCGGCCGTGCGGGCGGGAAAGCGGCTCGCGCTTGCCAACAAGGAATCGCTCGTCATGGCGGGCGGGTTCGTCCTGGCCGAGGCAAAGAAGGCCGGCGCGGAAATAATCCCCGTCGACAGCGAACACAGTGCGCTCTTCCAGTCCGTCCGCGGACACAACCGCGCGGAGGTCGACAGGCTGATCCTGACCGCGTCCGGGGGCGCGTTCCTTTCCGCGACCCGGGAGGAGGCCGAGAAGATCCTGCCCGAGGCCGCGCTCGGCCACCCCACGTGGAACATGGGGCCGAAGGTGACCATCGATTCCGCCACGATGATGAACAAGGCGCTCGAGGTGATCGAGGCGCACTGGCTCTTCAACCTGCCCCCATCGCGGATCGACGTGGTCATCCACCCGCAGGCGGTAATCCACTCGATGGTCCAGTTTCGCGACGCCTCGATCATCGCGCAGCTTGCGGTGCCGGACATGAAACTGCCGATACAATATGCGCTGACGTTCCCTGACCGCGTTGAGAGCCCATGCGCGAAGCTCGACCTGGTAAAGGTCGGCGCGCTCACGTTCCAGCGGCCCGGCGAGGAGAAGGCGCGCGCGTTGCGGCTCGGATACCGGGCGGCGGAGGTCGGCGGGACCGCCGGCGCGGTGCTCAACGCGGCCAACGAGGTCGCCGTCGGGCTCTTTCTGGAGAAGAAAATCCCGTTCCCGCGGATCGTGTCGCTCGTCGAGGAGGTTTTCAACCGCCACGCGCCCGATCCGGCTGCGTCGCTCGACGAGATCCTGGCTGCCGACAAGTGGGCGCGCAAGGAGGCGGCCGGCTGCATCAGGTAGCCGTGCGCCCTACGGGAAGTTCTGCGCTCGTTTTTCGCCCATAGTAAGCAATCCACAGATTACACGGATTGCACAGATTAGGTTTCCCCGGAATCTCCTGAAGAATCTGTGCAATCCGTGTAATCTGTGGTTTTTACGTAAGCTTGAACGCTTCGCACCTTTTTCTTGCCGCCGTACCCCGGCCTGGCGTTGAGTCTCATGATTGGAATCCTCGAAACACTGCTGCACATCCTGACGATCGTCGTGGGCGTCGGATTCTTGATCTTCGTCCACGAGCTCGGCCATTTCATCGTCGCAAAGAAGATGGGCGTGCGGGTGGAGGCGTTCTCGCTCGGGTTCGGCCCAGTCCTCATCAAGTTCAAGCGCGGTGACACGGAATACCGGCTGTCGGTCATCCTTATCGGCGGCTACGTGAAGATGGCCGGCGAGAACCCGGGCGAGGAGCGGACCGGCGCGCCGTACGAGCTCCAATCCCAGCCGCCGATGCGCCGCCTTCCGATCTTCATGGCTGGGTCGGTCATGAACTTCCTCGCGGGCTTCCCCTTGTGCATCCTGGCGTACCTTGTCGGGATGAACCTGCCCGCGCCTGAGGTGAGCACCGTCCGCGAGGGGTCCTCGGAATGGGATTCGCTCATGATGCCGGGCGATGTCATCGAGACCGTCGACGGCGTCCCGGTGAAGCACCTCGACACCTACCGCAAGCATATGATGAAGGCCGCGCCCGGCAGCACGGTCTCGGTCCAGGTCCGAAGGAACGACCGGCGGCTCGTCTTCCCGGTGGAGGCGCGCGGCTCGACCGGGATCGGCGTGCTCCCGGCCGGCGAGGCAACGGCCGGCAAGGTCAAGAGCGGTTCGCCCGCGGAAGAGGCGGGGATCCGGGCGGGCGACCGGTTCCTCGAGATCGATGGCAAACCCGTCCTCTCGATGATCGACTTCCAGGAACGGATCCAGAAGTGCGGCGGCAAGAGCGTGCAACTGAAGGTACGCGGCGAAGACGGCTCGGAGCGCGAAGTCTCCGCCATCCCGCGCGTCGCCAGAACATACTACGAAATGGACATCAAGCAGTGGCTCGCGTTCCAGGTGGAC
Organism: Planctomycetota bacterium; assembly: GCA_031082105.1. GTDB lineage: Bacteria > Planctomycetota > MHYJ01 > JACQXL01 > JAVHLO01 > JAVHLO01. Next base: position 13,154 of record JAVHLO010000011.1, on the reverse strand, counting down.
AAGATCAAGAAGGGCGGGCCGGCGGACGGCGTGCTGATGCCCGGCGATATCCCGCTCGAAGTGAACGGCGCGCCCGCCCGCGCCTGGGGCCGGTTCACGGAGGCAATAAGCTCGAACACGGGCAACCTCGTGCGAATGACCGTCGAGCGCGAGGGAAAACCCGTGGAAGTTGAGATGACGCCGGTCGTCGGCGACACCGGCAAGGGCAAGATTTTCGTGACGATCCGGTTCCTCCCGGTCATCGCGTCCGCGCCGAAGGACTCGCCGCTGGGGACATCCGTGCCGGGCTATTGCGCTTTCTTGCGCGCCACGGCTGAGCAACTGAAGACCGGCGCGGCGGCCCAGGTCCGGCCCGTGGTAGAAGAGGGCGCGCGGATAGTGCGCGTCGCCGGCGAGTCGTTCGCGAGGATCGAAGACACCTTCGGGCTGTTCGTGGCTGAGGAACAGCGGCCGATTGCGGTGACCTTCGACAACAACGGCGTCATCAGCGACGTTTCGCTCGCGCCGAACAAGGTGGAGCTGGCCTCGCTCGGAGTGGAGCTGGTACAGCGGAGCGTCTTCTACAGGGCCGACGGTTTCTTTGACGCCGTGAAAATCGGTTTCGACGAGACGATGGAGAACGTTTCTCTGACGCTTGTCTTTCTGGTCCGTCTCGTGGGGATGACGGAATCGCCCAGGGACATGGCAGGCCCGATCGGCATTGCCGGCGCTTCATATGCGGTGGTGCGCGAGAGTTTCGGCAGGTTTCTGTGGTTGCTTTCGCTGTTGAGCCTGAGTCTGGCAATATTCAACATGCTGCCGGTCCCGATCCTGGACGGCGGGCACGTCGCGTTCCTGGTGCTTGAGCGGTTGCGCGGCAAGCCGTTATCCGAGAAGTACCTCATCATCGCCCAGTATGTCGGACTGCTCCTCCTCCTGAGTCTTGTCGTCTTCGTCACCTACGCCGACATCGCGCGGCTGGCGCAGGCGTTCTAGCTCACCCAGATATTATTCCCCGACCGGACGCAACGCTTGCAGATCGGTGTGTCGCCTTCCGGGGGCTTGCCCAGCTTGAAGATCTCGCGCGCGGCTTTGTAGGCGGGACCGTTCCAGATCTTGCGGAAGTCGGGGTCGAACGAGGCGGCAAAGAAATCTCCCGTCGCGTACACGTTGCAGCACGGCGTTACCGCGCCGTCCCAACTTATGAACGTCCGTGTCCACAGGTCCTTGCAGACGCGCAGTTTGCCGAGCCGCTCGTCGTGCTTCTTGTAGCGGTTCAGCTCCGTCTCGTCAGGCAGCCACTCCTTCTGCTTCTCTATCTTCTCGAAGATGTTCCCCTCCGAGAAGTCGCCCATGTCGACCCGCACCGTCTTTTTTCTGAAGTTCACCCCGAGCTCTGCGGCCATCGCGCGCGCCTTTTCGATCTCGTGCGCGTTGTGTTTCATGACCATGAAGCGGAAGATGATCTTCGGCTTCAATTTCTTGCCGTCCTTGCCGTCCAAAGGCGGTTTCGCGCCAAGCCTCTCCGCGCGCGCTGCGCGCTTGGCAATAAGCGCCTTCAGGTTCGTCAGCACCTTCTCAAAACTCCCGCCGACCCGGTATTTCTGATACGTTTCTTCGCTTATCCCATCCGCCGCAACGGTGAGCTCGTCGACGCCGGACTCGATGAGGCCGGTCGCCATTTCCTCCGACAGCGTGTTGAGGTTCGAGCTGACAAAGATCCGCGCGGGGGAGTGCGCCTTTGCATACTTCACGAGTTCGGGCAATCGCCGGTTCAATAGCGGCTCGCCCCAGTTGTAGAGGTGCAGCTCGTAGAGGTACGGGCCCAGCGAGTCGATAATCGAACCGAAGTGCGCCTCGTCCATCATGCCTTTCGGGTGGTCCGATTTTCCCGAACCTGTGGCGCAGAGCGGGCAATGGAGATTGCAGACGTTCGTCGGGTCGATGATCGCGACAGTAGGGTATGACCTAAGCGAAATTCTCTTCATGAGAAACTCGAGGCGGTTGAGACACTTGTTGAGCCATCGACGGAGTGGCATCTTCAATGGTTCCCTTGACTGGCACAGCGCAGCAATCGCCAAGTCCTCTTGCTCCAGAGTGCAGGAGATTGCTTCGCTGCGGCTCGCAATGACATATCCATGTTTCTTCGCAAAGAGCCGGGCTAGTAGGCGTCACCATGCTCCGCCCACCAGTCCTCCCACGGGCCGGGCTGCATTCCGAAGTTCTGGCCGGTTATCTCGACGAGGCACGCGCGCGCGCGCGAACGGATCGGCTCGCGCCACTCGAGCGCCGGGATCAGCGTGTCCACGGCCAGCCCCCGCCACTGTTCGACCAGCTCTCTCCGCGCCTCCTCGGCAACCACCACGTCCGGGTCGCCCAGCTTCTCGATCCGCTCTGTGAGGTACTTGTCGAGCGGCGTTGGGAATAGCCCCAACCCGAACGCCTGGTCGATCGCCAGCGTCCCCAGGATCGCCGCATAGACAGCGAACAGTATCAGGCCTATCGTTGCCCCGTGTTTCTCGAGCAGTCTCATGCGCGGAGAGTATCATTTTCGCTTCGCGAAGTCAATCTCCGTCGGGCGTGTTCGTAGTGGCGACTTTTGTCGCTCCCGATACGAACGGGGTCTCCCGTGTTTCGAATCCTTGCCCGCACCGGTTTTTTCTGCTATAATCCCTGCCCTTTTGCGTAAAACTCTGTTTCTGACTATGAAGACTTTTCTTGGAATAGACGCGGGGTCTGCGTTCATCGGCGCTGCGCTTGTCGACGAGGCCGGGGTCGTCGTGAAATCCGACTACCGCCGGCATAGCGGCGACCCGGTCGCGTGCATCAAGGCCGTTCTGGAATCGTTCCCGCTGGGCGAGACCGTCTCGGTCGTCCGCACCGGCGCGGCAGCGATGTTTGTCTCCGGGCTGGGCGACTACATCGACCCCATCGTGGCGCAGGTTGAAGGGACGCGCCACTTTCTACCGACGGTTCGCAACATCATCTACATCGGCGCCGGAAGCTTCAGCCTTACCCGGCTGTCCGAGGACGGCAGGTACCGCTCGACGGCCATGAACAGCGCCTGCGCCTCAGGCAGCGGCGCGTTTCTCGACCAACAGGCGTACCGGCTCACGATGACGCCGGAACAGCTCGCGGAGCGGGCAATGTCTTTCGCGGGACACCCGCCCACTGTCGCGACGCGCTGCGCGGTCTTCGCCAAGACCGACATGATCCACCTCCAGCAAAACGGGTTCACGCCCGAGGCCATCGCTGCGGGTCTGTGCAGAAGCCTCGGCCGCAGCACCGTCGACTCGCTCCTGAACGGTCACAAGGTCGACGGCGAGACGGTTGTCCTCGGCGGCGTGGCGCTTAACACCGCGGTCGTTGCCGCCATCGGCGCCAAGCTCGAAGTCGCCATGGCCGCTCACCCGCACCCGACCATCGCGGGCGCGATCGGCGCTGCGCTCGTCGCGCGACACAACCACAGGCAACCAACCGGCGCGAAGACTGCAAAGGCCGCGGTCGTCGACTTTGCCAGGATTGCGAAGGACGACTCGATCCCCAGCCCGACCGGCAAAGCGCCGATCGATAGAAAGGCGCTGAAGCCGCCGCTGGAACTGAAGCTCTCAGACTATCCCCAGTTCATCTTCGCCGACTACTATGTCGACGCTTTCGGCACCGAGGTCGCGCTGGTCGAGCGCCCTTTGGCGAAAAAGACGCCGCCTTCTGCCGCGGACGCCCCCTCCCGTCATTCTGAACCCAGTTCAGCATCTCCTTGCCCCAGCGTGAAGGAGCTGCCTCAGGCTCCCGCGTCGGCAATTCCCGTCACTCTCGGAATCGATATCGGCTCGACCAGCACGAAGGCCACGCTGGTCGACCTTGAAGGGAAGGTCGTCACCTGGGCATACAGAAAGACCGAGGGCGACCCGATCAACGCCACCAAGAAGATATTCCGCGCACTGCTCGACCTTCAGAAGAAGCACGGGCTCACCTTCCAGATCCTTGCGGCGGGCACGACCGGGTCCGGCCGCAAGATGATGCAGCAGGTGCTCCATGCGGACATCGAAATGAACGAGATCACCGCGCACGCGCGCGCCGCCGTCTTCATGGACCCAGAGGTCGACACGATCATCGAGCTCGGCGGACAGGACGCGAAGTTCACGCAGCTCCAGAACGGCGTCGTCTACAACTCCGTGATGAACTACGTCTGCGCCGCCGGCACCGGATCGTTCATAGAGGAGCAGTCGAAGAAGCTCGGCGTGCGCATCGACGACTACGCGGATTTCTGCCTGGGCGCCACGGCCCCGAACACCTCCGACCGCTGCACGGTCTTCATGGAGCGCGACCTCGACATGCTCCTCGCCGGCGGCTGGGACAAGCGCCAGGTGGCGGCCGCGGTGCTCCATTCCGTGCGCGACAACTATCTTAACAAGGTCGTCGGCCAGCTCAAGATCGGCAACCGCGTCTATTTCCAGGGCGCAACTGCGCGGAACAAGGCGCTCGTCGCCGCGTTCGAGCAACACCTGGGCAAGAAGATAATCGTCAGCCCATTCTGCCACATGACCGGCGCGTTCGGGATGTCCCTTATCCTGCTCGACAGATTCTTCCCAGCCTGGACCTCCTGTCATTCTGAACTCGGTTCAGAATCTCCTTCTCCCTGTGTAAAGAAGGCGCTGCTTGCCCGGCCGATTGCACAGCACAAATCGCCCTTCCGCGGGCTCGGGTTCGCCGACGTCGAAGTCCGGAGCGAGACGGAGAAATGCGACCTCTGCGCGAACCATTGTTCCATCTCGCTCATCACTACCGAGGACGAGACGGTCGCCTGGGGGCTCATGTGCGGCCGCGACTATGCCGACAAGCGCTGCAAGACCCGGACGATCCGCGCCGCGCACAGTATCGAGAAGCGGCACCAGTTGCTGACGGAACCCGCCGCGCTCGCCGCAGGATCGGCGTCGCCCGCGTCGGGCATCGGCGTCAAGGCGCCCGGCGATTCCGTGATCGGCATCCCCAAGACGCTCACGATGTGGACATACCTGCCGCTCTGGCGCAGGTTCTTCGCGGAACTCGGGTTTCAGACCGTCCTCTCGTCGCCCGCCAGGGACGCCGCGTTCAAAAAGGGCCAACAGTACGTCACCGCGGAATTCTGCGCGCCTGTCATCGTGTCGCACGGGCACGTCGCCGACCTTCTCGAAAAAGGGATCAATCGCATCTTCATTCCTCACTTCATGCGCGAACGCACCGTGGATGGCTTCAGTAACAACCACTTCTGCTGCTATGTCCAGGCCCATCCGTCCGTGATCTCAAGTCTCGGTTCGCTTAATGCCGCGGACAAGCTCCTCAGCCCCGTAATCGATCTCCGGTACGGGGAAGGACATGTCGTCGACATGCTCCACGCGGAGCTCGGCCCGAAACTCGGCGTGACAAAACGCGCCGTTCGCAACGCCTACTTCGCCGGCCTTCAGGAACAGGCGCGGTTCGCGGCCGAAAACGCAAAGGCCGGCACGGCCGCCCTCGTATCGCTCGCGAGGGAAGGCAAGGCCGGCATCGTCCTCATCGGCCGGGCTTACAATACGCTCGATCCGGGCCTCAACCTTCAACTGCCGGGCAAGATCGCAGAGCGTGGTTACGAGGTGCTGTTCACCGATATGCTGCCGGTGAACGCGGCGTCTGTTGCCGAAGACTATCCGAACATGTACTGGAACTCCGGCCAGCTTGTGCTGGCCGCAGCGCGGTTCGTCGCGGAGCGGGACGACCTCCTGGGGATATTCTTCACGAGTTTCAGTTGCGGGCCCGACAGCTATCTCCTCTCGTACTTCAAGGAGGAGATGGCGAAAAAAAAGAAGCCATATCTCGTCCTTCAATTTGACGGCCACGGGGCGGACGCCGGCTACATGACCCGTATCGAGGCGGCGCTCGAATCGTTCAAGGCCTGGCGGGCGACCCGGTCCCCGCTTCCTCTGGAAGAGGGCAAGCGTTCCCCTCTCCCTCTGGGAGAGGGCGAGGGTGAGGGATCTCCCCTTTCCCCTGTGCCCGGTAGCGCCGCACCGCGTCCCTCTTCCGGGACGGACGTTATTCCCTCGCCCCCGACCCCTCTCCCAAAGGGAGAGGGGAGGCGCGCATCCGTCACGCTCGGAGGCGGGCGGCCGACCGGTGCGCTGCTTCCGCCACAGGAGGACCTCCGGGGCCGGCTCCTCTTTATCCCGCCGATGGAGCCGATCGCTTCGCGGCTGTTCGCGGCCTCCTTCCGCGGGGCCGGGATCAGAAGCGAAGTCCTCGAAGAGACGCCCCGCACCCTCGCGGTCGGGCTCCGACATACCGGCGGTGGAGAGTGCGTACCGTGCCCGACGACGATCGGCAGTCTCATCCATACCGTTGAAGAGCGCAAGCTCGATCCAAAGGACGTTGCCTTCTTCATGGCCACGGCCGTCGGCCCATGCCGGTTCGGCCAGTACAATACGCTCAACAAGCTGGTCCTCCGCCGCAAGGGTTGGGAAAGCCTGAGGATACTGGCCCCATCCGCGGCGAACAACTACGAGGGGCTCGATGAGCGGCTGCGGAGGAAGCTGTGGGACGTGTTTGTTGTCGGCGATATCGTGCGTAAGATCACGCTTCGCCTGCGCCCGTACGAGACGCTGCCCGGGTCCGCCGACGCCGCAGCAGAGAAGGCGCTGACCCTGCTCGAACAGGAGTTCGCGCGGCCGGACACGAACGCCGTGCGCGCGCTCGGTGAGGCGGCCGCGATATTCCGGTCGGTGAAGACCGCCGGGCCGCCGAAGCCGCGTGTCGGGATAGTCGGCGAGATCTACGTCAGGTGCGACCCGTTCATAAACGACAACCTCATCCGCGCCATCGAACGACTCGGCGGCGAGGCGCTCCTTGCGTCGCTCTCAGAGTGGATCCTGTACGTCAACTTCCTCAACAACCAGGCCGCGCGGATTAGCCGCGCTGGGCTGCTGGCGCGTATCGGCCTGTTCCTCACCGGACGGTTCTATCACAAGCGCGAGCGCGCGCTTTTGAAGGCCGTGGGGAACCTGCTCGAAGACCGCGAGGACCCGCCGCTAGAACAGATCGTCGCCGCCGGGGAGAAATATGTGCCCCAGCAGTTCCAGGGCGAGGCGATTCTTACCCTTGGACGCGCGATCTGGTTCGCGAAAAAAGAACGCGTCAGCGCTATCGTCAACGCGTCACCGATCTTCTGCATGCCCGGCACCACGACGACCGCTATCTTCCCGAAGCTCGAACGCGAGCTCGGCGTGCCGATCATCTGCAACTTCTACGATGGGAGCGGCGACCCGAACAGGTCGCTCGTCCCGTACATGCACTATATCAAGGCGGCGGCTGAGGAGGGCGCGCGCTCGCCGCGCTGACCCGGCGCCTCCGCGAGCCGAGACGCGGTCGCCCGACGCGAGCCAAGACTCTCTTGGCAAATGGTGATTTGGTGGGTTGCCGCTCCGCGGAATCGTTCTTGCGCGAGCGGCAGAGAGGCCGTAAGGGAATGAGACAAATACAACCCCCTCGCCCCCTTTTCTAAGGGGGAATGCCTGCGAAGCTCCCCCCTTAGCAGCGGGGGATTCAGGGGGTTGTTTTCCAGGACGCCGCGGCGCACGAGTCCGACCCGCAGTCTGCCGCGGACCCCGCCATGCGGGAGAGAGAACAACATGCTCCGAATGCGATATGTCGGAATAATCGCGCGCAAGGAATTGATAGACTCCCTGCGCGACTGGCGCACGCTGCTGGTCATGATCGGCCTGCCTATCGTCCTCTATCCGTTGATGATGATCGGCTCATCGCAGGTCATCATCTCCCAGGCGGAGAAGATCCAGAAGACTCCCTCCAAGGTCGCCATCATCGGGGCTCACGAGGGCGCCGAGGTTGTGGCCCGGCTTCGCAACGCGCCGGGGATCGCCATCGTTGAAACGGCCGAGTGGCTGGTTTCGGGGGAAGGCGCTTCTCTGCCGAACGTGGATGTCGCGTCGCCGGACGTGTTGACGGATGCGCAGGCAACGGATATTGAGAATATCTCCGCAGCGCTTCGCCATGGACGCATTCATGCCGTTCTATCCATCGAAAAGGGGTTCGACCGTCAACTGGCCTCCGACCGGGCGGGGCACTTGAAGCTCTACGTCGACAACGCCAGCGACCTTTCGGACAGCGCGGGAAAGAAGGTCAGGTCCCTGATCCAGGCGCTGGGCGACGAGATCGCGCTTGACCGCCTCGAGCGGTTGGGGCATTCGAAGGAGCTTATCGAGCCGCTAGGCGTCGAAGTGCAGAATCTCGCCTCCGCAGAACGGATGGGCGGCAGCATGGCGGGCCGATTCCTGCCGTATATACTCATCCTCATGATATTGATGGGGGCGATGTATCCCGCGATGGACCTGACCGCCGGCGAAAAAGAGCGAAAGACCATGGAGACGCTGCTCGTGTCGCCCGCTTCGCGTCTCGAGCTTGTCACCGGCAAGTACGTTGCCATCTTCTTCATCGCGATCGGTTGTGCGCTCCTCAACCTTGCCAGTCTCGCTTTTTCGATCGCTCGCGTGCTCCCGTCGGACCTCTCCGGCACCGGAGCGCCGTCCGCGAATCTCGGCATCTCGTTCGCCATGTCGCCTTGGACTGTACTGGGCTTTTTTGTCTTTATGGTCCCAGTGGCCGGACTGTTCGCCGGTCTTTCGATGGCGGTCTGCTCGTTCGCCAGAACCTACAAAGAGGCGCAACTCTATATCACTCCGCTTGTGTTGTTGACGATCATGCCGGCAATGGTGAGTATGTTGCCTGGAGTGGAGTTGACCTATGGTCTGTCGCTGGTCCCGATAGCCAACGTCACGCTCCTCTTCCGCGAAGTCCTCGCGCAAGAGACTTTGTCTACGGCGAAGGTGGCGATGGCGTTGCTCGTTTTTCTGTCGACGGCCTTTTATGCGTATCTGTCGCTGCGGCTGGCCGCGTGGATTTTTGAAGGCGAGAACATTCTCCTGCCCTCGCCGGAAGGTCCGCGGTTTTCGCTGCAGCAGCTCTGGCGGCGCCGGTCCGCGACGGCCTTCTCCGCGCGTATTCCGCAGGCGACGATCGAGCAAGCGGTGATACTGGTCCTCTTTTCGTTCGTCCTGCAGTACTATCTGGCACCGGTCTTCTTAAAGTCGGGCGTCCGCACCGCGCTGCTTCTATCGGAGACCGCTCTGATTCTGCTCCCGACGCTGTTGCTGGCGTGGCTAACCCAGATCCGCGCCTCGTCCGGCCTTGGTCTGGCACGTGCACGTGGTAGCGCGCTTCTGCTGGCCGCTATCGGGGGCGTTGTCGCTTTTGTCGGGGCGACCAGTCTTTTTGTGCTCCAGTCGCAGTTCTGGCCCGCGCCTCAGGGACAGTTCGAGCGGCTGCAACAGACAATGACGGCTTCTTCTATTCCGGAGCTGGGCCTCGTCCTGTGTCTCGGAGCTGTCTTGCCTGCGGTGTGCGAGGAAATGCTCTTTCGCGGCGTGTTTCTCCACGCCTGGCGCGCGCGTGTCGGCGTGTCCACTGCGGCAATCATCAGCGCGGTTGTTTTCGGCCTTTTTCATCTGGACATGTATCGCCTCGCGCCGGTCACTCTGGTGGGCCTTGTTGCCGCTGCCGTGTGCGTGCGCACGCGGTCGATCCTCCCGGCGATCGTGGTCCACTTCATCAACAATTCCTGCGCGGTCGTCCTTTCCTTCCTCGGAAGCAAGGGTGTCGTGCCGACGTGGTACTCCGTGCCTCTTGCCACGGCGGCGCTTGCTCTTGCCGCAGCAATTGTGCTTCTGTGGCGGCTCCTCTTGCAGATGACGCCGGTGGGCGAATCAGCCGACGCGGTTCACAAATCGTAGAACAGCCTTGGCTGTCCGTCTGTCTCCTCCAGCTCGCGTGCACATCCAGGGTCAAGGCTGCGGCTCTGGCCCTCCGAAACTGCGCAGCGGCGCGGTTACTCCAGGACGCCGCGGTCTGTTGCCATTGCGGCTGCGAGCAGTCTCTTCGTATAGTCATTCTTTGGCGACACAAGGATGTCTGCGCAGCCGCCTTGTTCAACGATTTCACCACGGTACATTACGGCGACCCGGTCGCACAGGTGGCGGACGACGGCGAGATTGTGCGAGATAAAAAGCATCGCCATGCCGCGCTGTTCCCGCAGTGTTTTCAGAAGGTTGATTATCTGCGCTTGAACGGAGCAGTCGAGGCAGGAGACCGGCTCATCGGCAAGGAGCAGCGCCGGATCTGTTGAAATGGCGCGCGCGATCGACGCCCGCTGCCGCTGCCCGCCGCTCAGTTCCCCGGGGAATCTGTCTGCCAGCGCGCGATCGAGCCCGACTTCTTCGAGAAGCGTTGCGACGCGACGCCGGCGGTCTTTCCGCGCCAGGTGTCGCTGCACAACGAGCGGTTCCTCCACTATCGCGCCAATCCGCAGCCTGGGGTTCAGCGCACCGTTCAAGTCCTGGAACACTATTCCCATCCGGCTGCGGAGTTCGCGTATTTCGCCCGCCGGTAGTTGACACAGATTTCGGCCCAGGAAGAGGATCTCGCCCGCGGTTGGCCGGACCAGCATCAAGATAGCGCGCGCGGTGGTAGTCTTCCCGGATCCGCTCTCTCCCACCAGCCCCAGCGCCTCGCCGGCCGCGACAGAGAATGACACTTCGCGCACCGCGCAGACCGCTGCGGGCTTCGCTCCGCCCCGCGTCCACCAGGAACTGCGCGCGGTGAATTCGACGGAAACCCTGCGTACTGTGAGAACCTCTACCACGGAAACCCCAAATCGCAAGCGCCCCATCTGCTGGGCCGGGTTCGCGGCATCCTGTTCCGCGGGCCCAATTCTATCGGTCGAAACTTCACGCGCCTCCTTCTCTAAGAAAAACTTGACAGTCCACGCGTTCTTTGGTTCAATCGTAAGCCCTTTTCGTCCGCGTGCCGGCGTTTCCCGGCCGGCCAAGCGCAAAGATCCCGCGCCTGCAGGATCCGGAATGAATTTCATGCTGTTGGCGCCCTGGTCCGCGTTCCTTTGAAGCCATCGAAACGCCTGGCCCAGCGTAGACGCAACCAAAAACGAACCGCACAGAATGCACTTGAAAGGGCGTTTTCTCCATGCTCGAAGAGAGTCTCCGTAGGCAGGTGTTGGATCATGCCCTCTCCGCGCTAGGCGACAAGGCGATGTTCGACACCTGGATCCGAAACCTGTCATTCCTCCCCAGCGGCGAACAACAGTTCCGCGTGCCTGTCGCCAATGTCTACCTCCTCGATGAGTACCGGCGAAACTATACCCAACTGCTCCAGGACGCTTTTCTCGCGGTGAACGGCAAGCCGGCCGAAATACTTTTCGTCGTCGACCCCGCCACCGCACCCGTGCCTGGGGCCCCGTCGGCCGAAGACGCGTCCGCGCCGATAACTTCTCGCGCGCCTGAAGCGCTTTCCGCCGTCGTCGCGCCTGTGGCTGTTCCCCAGCCGCCGAAGCTCGGTCCGGCACTAAATGCCGACTACGATTTTGAGCAGTTTGTCGTCGGCCCCTGCAACCGTCTCGCGCACGCCGTCGCCATGGCTGTCGCCGAGAGCCCGGCCAAGGCCTATAATCCTCTCTTCATCCATGGCGCTGTCGGGCTGGGCAAAACTCATCTGCTGCAGGCTGTCTGCTGGGCTATCGCGCGGCGGCATCCGGCATCCCGGATAGAATACCTTCCTTGCGAGAGCTTTGTCAACAGCTATGTGTCGGCAATGAAGAAACAGCAGCTTGAAGGATTCCGCAACTACTTGCGCAACGTGGACGTGTTTGCCGTCGACGATATCCATTTCCTGCGCGGGAAGGAAGGAAGCCAGGAGGAGATCTTTCACACGTTTAACGCGCTGCACATGGCGCATAAACAGATGCTCTTTTCGAGCGATTCTCGGCCCCAGGACATTCCTACGCTCGAAGAGCGACTTGTAAGCCGGTTCAACTGGGGAATGGTCACGCGGCTCGACGCGCCGAGCTTCGAGGTGCGCATGGCCATTGTGAAGATGAAGATGGAGGCGCACCAGGTTCCGATAACCGATGAGCTCGCTCAGTACGTTGCGAACCTTTATTCGACAAACATGCGCGATCTGCATTCCGCGGCGGCAAAGATCTCCGCACGCGCAAAGTTGACCGGACATGCGGTCGACCAGGTCCTTATCGACGAGGCGCTCAGTGACTCGCTGCCGACGCCGGCAGCGTCAGTCAACTTCCAGGATATTATCACCGCGGTCTGCCGGTATTTTCACCTGCGGCCCCAGGATATCCAGTCGCCACGCAAGGTCCGCTCGGTCGCCATGCCCAGGCAAGTGGCCATGTACCTCATGAAACAACATTCCCCTCTCTCGCTGGAGGAAATCGGGGCTTTTTTCGGCGGTAAGGACCATTCCACTGTGATTCATGCCGTCAACAAAATCAAGGCGAAGATGGAGACGGACCGTCAATTCAAACTGGCCATAGAGCATATTTCGAGCCAGTTGCTGGGCAAGTGATGCTCCGGCGAAGCCTGTCTGCGATCGCACATTCCACCTACAAGCGGTCGACATTCCATCAACAGTCTTCCTCGGCCCCGCGTTGTGCCGGCGTTTCTTTCAAGCGGTCCGCGTCTCTCCCACGAGAATCTCTCCGCTCCCAACCACAGCTTCCACGTGTTCGGTACTTCTCGACCGCCTCTATCGCGTTGCCGCTTTTTGCGCTGCTCCCCAGCATTTGTGGTGTTTCCAAAGCTTGCCGCCATTCTTGGTGCCGTGCGCGTTCGTACCCACGCGTTCGCGCGCGCTGGCCAGGCATCGAATACATACTACTGATAATACTGATAACATTAAACTATTATATAAAAGCCCTGCCTCGAGAGTTCGGAAACTATTGAGCGGGAAAGACGGAACTTCGACAAGCTCGCTTGCGTCGGCGAGTTGTGGGCTTTCTACTTTCGCAGGGATGACGGTCTGTCGGACTATCCCGGAAACACACGAATAATCCGGGCCAGCCAAGCCAGTCGTTCAACGGATGAGCGACCGAAGTCGCAACTGCGAACGTGGCAGAAAGAGAGAAGATGTGCCCCGAACGGGATTTGAACCCGTGTTGCAGACTTGAAAAGCCTGTGTCCTAGGCCGGCCTAGACGATCGGGGCGGGTGGTGGAGGTGATGGGAGTCGAACCCACAACCTTGTGAATGCCATTCACACGCTCTCCCAGCTGAGCTACACCCCCAGGAA
>JAVHLO010000119.1 GCA_031082105.1 Planctomycetota bacterium | reverse complement strand
CGGTCGCGCGACCTTCATTTCTTCAAGGGGATACGAACGGCAGATTCTGTCCAGCAGCAGTCCTGCGTGTCCGGAATTCACCAGGTACGCGTACTTGCTGCGCCAGCCGAGCCTGTCGCCGGTACAGAATGCCGGACTGACAAAGAGCGTCGCTGGAATGGAGTATCGTCGAAGAACAGGCAGCACATGGTCAATGAAAGACCTGTACCCGTCGTCGAAGGTCAGCGCAACCGTACGCGGAAGGACCTTCCCGGATTCAACCGCCTCCACAAGGGCCTCAAGCGGAACGAACCTGTAGTATCTGCGAATGACCGCAATGTGCTCTCGAAACAGAGCGGCGGTCGTGGTTACGTGCATTCCCCTGGTGAACATGTTTTCCCGCGGGGCAACCGTGTGATATGCCAGTATCCAGTTGTCGGTGCCCGCGCCGACTCTGTCGGCCCGCTTGCGGGCATCGACATCGCATAACTTCCTGCGCAATTCTCTCCTGCACCAACCCAGGGCTTTTCCAGCGAGACTCATCCGAAGCGACCTCATCTGCAATACGGGGCCTGCAACTGAACGACATGGCCCGCATCGTTCATCCAGGTGTCTTCAATGACGATCGACATGCGGCCTCGTCCCACCCTCTCTCCTAGGGGGGAGAAAGAACTCGCGAACGCCCTTTCACACGGAAGCCGGGCTAGATGTCGCCGGTGTCACCAAGAGACAGAAACCACCTCTCGGGCTGGCGCATGAACGGGCCGAACGGATCGTTGCGGAAAGCGGGGCACACGAGAAGCCTCGGCCCGCCCGGGCGCGTCCGGAATCCTGCAAGGAGCAGTTCCGTCGCCAAGGGGCTTCCGGAAATCGACAGCGCGCTAATGGTTGAAGCGCCTACGCCAAGCATCAACGATACCGCCAGGCGTGTCATCGAACGGAGCCGGCCCGGCATGGACATCACGTCCACCAGATACGCGCGCCTCGTTGCGCCGCTGACCGCGATCCTCCACACCAGCAACCCAGCGGGGCGGCCCAATTCCGTCACCTCGGCGATGGACAGATACTCCGGGTTCGCGTCATAGCGCCAGCGTAGATATGCAGAGTCTCTGCGCACGTGGACAGGAGCCATCTGCAGACCGATCGAGACATTGACGTTGGCGACATTTGAGCCTCCTCGTACCACTGCAACCTCCAGACCTGTCGTCCGGCGCATCGTGCAGGCAAATCCCACCCGGTCGATAAGGTTGGCTGTCCGCATGAAGAACTGTACCCGAGTGAGGGCAGTACAGTGCTCTGCGACTCTGCTTGAAATGCTGGGCCCCAGCGAAAGCGACGCAAGGCCAAAGGGCTCCCACATCCTGAATCCCGTCATCCATATTGGCGCCGCGAGCTCATTGGGCACGACGTAGTAGAAGAGGTGTCCCCTTGATCTGATGCGGTCTATGATGCGTTCGGTCAGCGTTCGGAATATTCCCCGTCGTTGGAAGTCTGGTCGCACGTATGAGTCCTGGAATTCGTAGACTACGACTTCTCTGTCTTCGACCTTGAATATCCTGGGGATTGCCGCATGGACACCGACGATCTCACCGCGCCTCAATGCGAGGAGCACCTCGGGGCGCCCGGCCGGATTGGGGCCATATTTCCACGCGTAGTAGCCGGCGGACCGCATCCTGTCTCTCAGGGGAAACACCGCCCGAAAGCGAGACACCTGCTCGGCATGCCTCTGCTCGAACTCGACAATCTCGATATCGTCGTTCACTGGAACCCCACACGTCATGACACGACCAGGCGGGACAGGGCCTTCACGGCGTTCTTTACTTCCCTTGCAGACGGGACTCCATAGTCCATACTCTCCAGGATGTACCTGAGCGCCTCGCCCGGCCTGCCGATGCGAAGCCAGGAATCTGCAATGCCGGTCACCACCTGAAGCATGCGCGTCCGAACCGTTCCCCTGGAAACGAGTCTCCCGTTTCTTCGAAGGAATCTCCTGAGAGTCCTGTATCTCTGCATGAAGGCAGTGCGTCTCCGGGTCATTTTGCCTTCGTGCATTCTGAACATCGCGAGCCTCTCGTGGATGAGCCCGAACCTGTGTCCGACAGCCATCCTCAGGAACATATCGTAGTCTTCGGAGGGTTCAAGACCGCTCACGAATCCGCCCACCCGCGCGAAGACTTCTTTTCTGACCAGCGCCGCAACAAGGCTGGCGAATTGCCGCTGGAACAGTAGGTCAAGAATCACTTCGGCCCGGATGTCCAGATCGGGGATTCCGTCCCATCCCGCGTCGCTGCTGCCAAAGGGCTGAAGGTCGCAGAGCACGACGTCACAGGAGCCATTTTCGTCGAGAAAGGCCACCTGCTTCTCAACTTTCTGCGGGAGCCAGAGATCGTCGGAGTCGCAGAACGCCGTGAAAGTACCGCTTGCCATCGACAGCCCCATGTTCCTGGCGGCGGATGCCCCCTGGTTGTGCTGCCAGCAGTAGCGAACAGGGCGGGCCGTCCTGGAGGCGATCGCCTCGACGGCAGCCATTGTGCCGTCACTGGAGCCGTCGTCAACAACGATCACTTCGAGGTTCGAGTACGTCTGCGCAAGCACACTGCCGATCGCTTCGACCAGGAACGACGCCCGGTTGTAGGTCGGGATGATTACCGAAACCAGCGGCTCTTGGCACATCTTTCTGATCCGCATGAATGGAGCTTCAGTGTCTTCTGCGATACAGGACAAGCAGCGTCGCAATCCACACACCGGTCGCACTTGGGATGAGTATCTTCTCGTGGAATCCAAGGAGACTGACAACGGCGGCGCCGCCAACGAGGATTATCGACAGCACAACGCGCAGGGAAAACAGCGACAAGATCGGCGTGCCCAATCTGCAGCGGGCCCAGACCGCGCCGCTCGCGGTCAAAGCCGCGGCCGAGACCAAGCAGGACAACGCAATGCCCATCTGTCCGAAATGCCCGATGAACAGCAGGGAGCATGCGCAGAAGACAAGCTCCGCCGCCACGTTGGTCGCCGTCAGCACGCGCAGGCGGGCATCCGAAGCCATGGCATTGGAGAACGCCCACGAGCCGATTCGCACGTACTCGGCCAGCATCATGAAGATCAAGGAATCGGCCGCGCCCACGAAGCCGCCCGCATACAGCAGGCGAATGAGCTCATACCGGAACGCAATCACCAGCGCGGCGAAGGGGGCCGAAAGGACCATCGCGAAAGAGAGCCCCTTCAAGGTCTCGCGCCCGAGCGACTTCGGATCTGATATCTCGCATAGCCGCGGATAAAAATACACGCTCATGCAGACGAGAACCAGGGGCAGGAGCTGGTGAGACAGCCCCCAGGCCGCCTGAAAGACACCGTTCCCCTGCAGCCCCAGCCCGGGATGCTCTATTATCAACCGCCTGGCGAACAGAAACGAAAGATTTGCCGCCGCGCCACAGATGACGCCCGCAATGCCGAAATACAGGACAGGCCTGAAAAGTCGAAAATTCATCAACCTCGGCCCGCGAACGAACAGCTTCTCAGGCCTTACGGCCATGCCCGCGTAGAACACGGTCACGAGCAGGGATAGTACGGCCGTCGTGATGAAGCCCAGCACCGCCCCGTCTATTCCCCAGAAATAGACCAGCGGAATGAGCGTAACAAATGCCAGGATATTGCCGCCGATTCCGCTCCTTGAGTAGCTGCTGGTGTCCTTGTACCCGACGATCAGCGCATCGAGTACGCCCTTCCACACGAGCAACACAACGGGAATTGTCGCAAGCATCACGAACCGACCGTACGCGGGGTCACCCAGGATCAAGGATGAAACCGTGCTCGACAGCAAAATCCCGGGCAAAAGAATAAGGCCGCTGACGATCGTAAAGACACACAGGCTGGAGGACACGAGCGTGCGGACATCTTCGATCCGGCCCTTTGCGCGAAACTCGCTCACGTACTTGCTTATCCCCTTGCTGGCGCTGAGCAGGCCTATGCTGGAGAGGAGGGTAAGGTATCCGTTCAACTGGCTGAGCAGGCCGATCCCCGCGGCACCCAGCCAGATCGCATAGAGCTTGTTTCGGCAAATGGCAAGGCCCACACCTGTCGCGTGAGCCATTCCCATCCGGAAGAACGACTTGAACATGCCCCGCTCGAGAGGGGGCGTCAGACTGTCTGCCTTGGCGGGCAATCCGTCAGGAGAAACCATGGACAGTCGCGCCTCTAATCATTGAGCTTCGACAAGGCTTATGAAGTCATTCCCGGGCAGGCCGAAGAAGACCTCGGTGAATCCCTTATTCCCGCACTGATCGAACAGATGATGGGCGCTCAGTTCCTCGCAGTAGTGGATATGGTCGAACGCCTTCATT
Organism: Planctomycetota bacterium; assembly: GCA_031082105.1. GTDB lineage: Bacteria > Planctomycetota > MHYJ01 > JACQXL01 > JAVHLO01 > JAVHLO01. The sequence continues at coordinate 4,760 of JAVHLO010000119.1, read as the reverse complement.
GCTGTCCGGCATTTCGTCAGCAGTTCACGTTCATTCTCATACCATTCGGTGACGACTAATTCGGCCCGCACCTGCCGCCACAAGTATGGCCAGTCGCTGTCTGTCTCCATCCTAGGAGTTCATGCCCTCTGAAACAGCATGCAGCAGCTCGGCGAAACACCGTACTCCTGCACGACGGGGTCGGCAAACTTGGGTTCGATGGCGATGAGACGATATCCATGGTCGGCGATGACCTGCGACAACTCTCGTGCGCCATCAGGTAGAACCACAGGTGTTCCACGCGCAACGCCGTTCGGGACGAGGAACAAGTACGGCACTTCGTTCCGCCGCAGCAAGGCCATCCACCATTGAACAGCTGCCGCGGGACATTCGGAGAAGCTGTGGATATTGACGGCGATATCCACTCGAACCGTCTTCAGAACATCCTCAACGTCCGGAAGGGGGACGGTCCTGGCCCTTGGCTCCAGTCCCCGGAACCGAAGGTAGTATTCGCAGAGGAACGTCGCTGCGGCGACAGCATCCGTGCACAGGTAGCTCTCCACGTTGGGTAGCGCACACAGCATGCGATGCGCCAGCCGGCCATACCCGGCGCCGATGTCCAGAATCCTCAAATCGCGCCGTTGACTGATTGCCAGATGTCTCTCGAGAAAGTATATTTCCAGGATGGAATCCAGAAGGTCGCGAGACACCGTCCTGCGATCCACGGCATAGGTGACGGCGCCGAAGAGCCCGTCCTCCTGCAGGATTTGAAGCAGTCCCAGCCTATCGATACTCTTGACGTAGTACGCGGTCAACGCAAAGCCAAGCTCATTCAGGTTGCGCCCGATGAGCTGCCAGACGAATGGACTGCTCCCGCGGAAATACCTCAAGTTCACTTTCCCGGCGTGACCGTCATCCCAAGTTGCAGGTTCGGTCACGTGCGGGGCGCATTGCGAGTAGCGTTCCTGAAGTTCCCGAAGCCTGGGGTTGTCCGGACGAAGGTAGTTCTCCGCCCCCTCCGGCAGCGTGCCGGACACGTATGGTGGGATCATCACCGATGCGTGTTGCCAGGGATAGAGCGCCGCGGAGCGGGCCAATTCGTATTCCAGGGGCGATAGTGCCCGGTTCGCAAGATCCCGAATGTGCCTCAGCACCCCCATCGTAGTTCCTCCGCCCTCTCAAGAAAGGCCGGTTCCGGACGCGCCTGACCTCTCCAACACGTGCACGCCTGAGAGACGACTCCCTACCGCGGATACTGACAAGACCAGGCGTCAATCGCATCGCAGGACACGATACAGGAACAACTTGAACGGCCCGACCTCAAACGTGCGCATCAGTTTGTACCCGGCAAACACTGCCGCGCATTTCGCGATCTCCCCCTCGCCGCAGAGAACATGAGTCACACCCAGCCTCCCGACCAGATCCCGCAGCTCGTCGGAATCCCAGATCGCGACCCAACTGTACGTGGGCAGCCGATGTTCATAGGCGACCTGAGCAGCCATCTGCCTGCCAAGTATTACGGCAGAAGGCGGCAAGATCATGCCCAGTTCTCTTGATGTCTCCTGAACAGTATATCGTCTGTTCGTGACCCATTTCCAGTGTTGTATGGACTCGATCGCAAGAAAGACGAGGATGACGCACAGGGTCAGTGCCGTGCGCATGGACGGGCCAGGGCGCAGACGGCGGAGGAGCGCCGCTCCGGCGGACGCCGCAAAAAGCACGACGAGGCCGAACAGTACAAACTGCCACTGCGCCATCGAGAACTGTCTTCGCAATGGTGTAAACACCAGAAAAACCACAACCGCCCACGCAACGGCAAACCATAACTGCCTGGCAAGCCTGTACCGCTGCGGCACGCGGTCCTGGCCCTTTTGGTCCGCCCCGCGCAAGCCTGCGCACCACCTGCTCAATGCAAGCGCACCGAGCAGTATCAAGGGCGGCGCCAGCAGCAGCAAGTACCTCAGCGGGCGGTAGTTCCATACCGAGAAGAAGGCGCATCCCAGCGCCAGCCACAGGACGAGGAAGCGCTCCCCGGCTTCCCGCTTCCGCCACGTCATCGCGGCCCAAACGGCAAAGGTGAATCCAAGAACCGTCACAACGGGCATCTTGACGAAGAGCCCCGCGGACGGAAAGAACCTCCGCACCGTGGCAAGAACCTTCACAAGAGAGGAGTGCTCGACGAGACTGGTCAGATTCCCTTGCTCCGACAGTGCCGTAATAGACTCCCATGACGGGATGTGCCACAACGCGATGAAGAACCCGGCCGTCAGGCCGCTTGCGAGCACGTACGACAGGAGAACGCTCGTCCTGACCTTGCGTTCAGCAGGCTGCGACCACAGGAGAGCCATCAGCAGCCACAGAAGTCCAATGCCCCAGGCGAATATCGATGTGAGCTTTGCGAAGACCGAGAATGCGAGGACAATCCCCGCGAGCAGCGCCATCAGGGCTCTCCGATCACCGACAAGGACCATGTACAGACCCAGGGATGTAAGCAACAGGGCCAGGTTCTCGACGATCGACACACGGTTGTACATCAGCATGACATATGAGAACGCGCCGAACACCAGTGCGAGAAGCCCGCAGAGACCGCCGCCCAGGCGGTTGCCGCACCGCCACAAGACAACGAGAAAGAGCATCGACACAGCGACGGCGGCTGCGCGAGCCTGGAACAGCCCGACCCCGACAATCTTGTAGACCGCGAACAGGACCCAGTCCCATACAGGATGCACGAAAGACACGTCCCACGGCCACGGTTTCCCATCAAGCGAGTAGTCGCCGAAGATCACGTGGTTGCGCGCCGAAATCGTGTAGGATCCTTCGTCGGTGAATGAGCCATGTGACCAGCAGAGGTCCAGCGGCGGATCGGCCGTGAGAAACAGCAGCCTTACCAGGAGTGCGGCGCAAAGCGTGACGCCGACGATGCTCCAGCGGGCGACGCTTCGGCGTCTGGTGCACGCAAGTGCCGGCCCCGCCTCCACTTGGACTCTATCAGGCTCAGATGGGTTTTCCACAGTACTGCGGCCTCAGCAGGAGTAGACTGATCTCGCTGGTAGTCGCTCGATCTCATTCCATTCTGAGCCGCCCCACAGCGTTTCGACGAACATACCAAATATCAGCAGCGTTGTCCAGCAAAGGACCGGGATCCCGCACGAATCGCACTGGACTGTCAAGGGTGCAGGCACAGCTAGCGGGTGTCGTGTGCGCGGCTGGCGTCTCGCAGGCCGTGTGGCGGACATCTTGCCCGCATTCCGTTGCCAGCGTGACGCTGGCGGTGCGGCTGCCGGGACGGCGGCGCTACGTTGTAAAGTGCGCTTCAAAGTCGCCCATAAACCGCGCCTGTACCCGACTTCCGATACATACTTGCATTCTCGCGCTTTTTCGGTTACTATTCAGTTGACCATGTTGTGTTTCCGGCGCGTACCGCGCGAGTCACCGTCCCCGCGCCATCCGCCGGGAGCCTGAAATCGCGTTCGGGCATTTTTGGAAGTGTTGCCGATGATTCGAGGAGAGCGCGTACTCTTAACCGGCGGTGCCGGCTTTGTTGGCGTCAACCTGGCGGAGCGACTTCTTCCGGAAAACGAAGTCGTGGTTCTGGACAACCTGCACAGGAACGCCCTGCTGACCGAAGAAGGGATTTCCAGCCATCCTGGATTGAAGTTCATTCAGGGCGATGTGCTTTCTGAGGAATCAGTCCGCGAGGCCACGAAGGGTTGCACGATCGTCATTCATCTGGCGGCCATAGCGGGCGTGGATACAGTTCTGAAAATGCCGGTCAGGACGATGGAGGTTGCTTTGCTCGGGACCATCAACTGTATCCGTGCGGCTCACGCGCAAAAGGTCAAAAGATTCGTCGATTTCTCCACCAGTGAAGTATTCGGCACATACGCGTTTCAGGTGCAGGAAGGTCAGGCCACAAGCCTCGGTCCGGTGGGCGAAGCGCGCTGGACCTATGCTGTGAGCAAGCTCGCCACTGAACACCTGACCATGAGCTACTATCGAGAGAAGGGACTGCCCGGAGTCTGTGTCAGACCGTTCAACATATACGGGCCGCGCCAGGTGGGAGAAGGTGCGATACACACGTTCATTGTCAGGTCGCTGCGGAACGAGCCTCTCGAGATACATAACGACGGAAGCCAGATCAGGGCGTGGTGTTACATCGACGACATGGTCGACGCGGTGATGCTGTGTCTTGAGAAGCCTGAAGCCGTCGGCTACGTGTTCAACATAGGCAATCCGCGCAGTGTCCTGACGATATACCATCTTGCGCAGGAGATAGTCCGGATCTCCGGTTCAAGATCGGAGATCAAGTTTGTTCAGTGGAAGCAGCAGGACGTCGAGTTGCGCGTGCCCAATATCGACAGGGCACGTCGTCTTCTGGGATTCGTTCCGAAGGTGGATCTTGAACCGGGGCTTGAACGGACGATAGCCTGGTATCGGGACAGGCGAGGCGCAGGAGATTCGAAACGCTAGTCTACCGGAGCGTAGTACATGCCGTGCATGGATCAATCGATCGCCGGCGCGCATGCCGGACTGGACTGATTCACACGGTCATCTTCTCCTCCCCAGCCTACGCGCCGGACAACCGGCTACGACATAGTGCGCCGGCACGTTTCCGGTGACCACCGAACCGGCGCCCACCTGCGCCTGCCGTCCAATCCTCACTCCCGGAAGGAGGATTGCTCCGGCGCCGATATCGGCGCCATCCTCGATGATAACCGGCGCGAACTCGATAGGCCGGTGCATGATCGGCAAACCTTTGCGTGTGGCCTCGTGTGACGACG
>JAVHLO010000118.1 GCA_031082105.1 Planctomycetota bacterium | reverse complement strand
GTTCCATCAACATCCTGCCATGCGCCGCAAGAACCGCCGCCACGGGCGGCGTCGAACTCCGAACCTGCACACTCCCTTGTAGTCGCGGCTCGGATTCGCGCGCGGTCGCGCCACTGTTCCGCCCGCCAGTCACCCGTCCACCCGTTCACCCCTTCACCCACACACGCACTCACGCTCGCTCGCACGCACTCACGCTCGCTCGCACACACGCGCGCACGCACTTACGCGCGCGGTCCGCGCTACTTCCGCTTCTTCCCGTCCGGCTTCTTCGGTTCGACGCGCTCGGGCAGGAACTTCTCGGGGTTAAGCCAGCCCTTGCACTTCTCCACGTAGGGTTGGTTCCAGGCGATCTGGTCCTGGAGCGGCTCGTCCTCCATCACGACCTCCTGCGTCTTGCCGTCCGGGGTCTCCACGACGGCCGTCATCTTCGGGAAGCTGTAGCCGTCCGTTTCCGTGGTGGAATAGCCGAACCGGACGATCTTGCCGCTGACTTCCTTGCCCTCCGCGTCCTTGTACTTGTACGTGTCGCCCTTCGAGCACTTCTTCGGCCGCCTGTACGGCCCGTCGCCGAGCCCGAAATGGATGTGCGAACCGTAGCCGCCGTTCTCGACGCTGCACGAAAGCCCCTGGGTGGCGATCTTCTGGCCGGCCTTGACCATGTCGCCGGGCTTGACGAGCAAGTCCCAGGCCGAATGGCCGTACAGCGAGACGATGTACTCGCCGCCAGGGAGCTTGTGTTCGATGAGAACGAGGAAGCCCCAATCCCCGCCCGCGCCCTGGACCATGCGGACGACGCCGTCGGCGATCGCGTAGTAGGAGCAACCCTCTCGGAACCACGCGCAGTCCTCTGCCGCGTGATTGCCGCCGGCCGCGAACGAGTTGCGGGGGTAGGAGGCGAAGAGGTCGGTCTTGTACGAGCTGATCGGGTAGCAGAAGGTTGTGGCCTCGGGCAGGTCGTAGGCCTTACCGTCGTAGTCGTTGAACAGCGGTTCGCCCTTCCAACCCCACGCGTACTCGACCCGCTTCGCGCCGTCCGGGCCGATGAGCTTCTCCTCCCATTTTTTGCCTCCCTTGTATTCCGCGTACGGTTTCTGTTCCTGGCCGAGCACTTTCAGCGCGGCCTCGATCGAGGCGAGGATGTTCGGGTCCTTCTCCTTCTCTTTGCACTTCTCGAGCCCCTTGACCGCGTCGGCGTTGCCGATGTGGGAGAGCGTATTCACTGCCATCTCGCGGACGGGGATTTCCTTGTCGTTCATCATGTCGAGCACGTTCTTGATGACGCTCTCATCGCCGACCATTTTCAGGCCGTAGAGCGCCCTGCCCCGGATCGGCCACGCCTTGGCCTTCAGCAGCTCTACGAAGACGAGCTTCATCTGCGGTTCGCGGTACCGGATGAGGTTCTCGATCTCGCTCGTCCCGTGTTTCTTGGCGATCTCCGCGGCGATCGCCTTTGCCTTCGCTTCGCTCTTAGCGGACGTAAGTTGCACGACGAGCTTGTCGACCGTCTCCTGCTTCTTCTGGAACTCATCCTTGCGCGTGCACGCGCCGACCGTGCCGTCGGCGGCCCAGGCGCCGCCGATACAGGCCGTGCAAAGGAGAATCGCCGCCAGAACGAAACGCTTCGAGAGAGATATGTCCTTCATGGCGCCAAGAATCTCCACAAGTCCGCAATCCGAAACCGCAAATCCGCAATCGCAAATCCACAATCCGAAATCTAGAGCGCTTCTCCCCAGTAGTTAGACGACTCCTTGGTGATGAATATGTCGTGCGGGTGGCTTTCCCGCAGGGCGGCGCCGGAGATGCGCATGAACTTCGCCTTCGTGCGGAGGCCGGCGACGTTGCGCGCGCCGACATAGCCCATGCCGGCCCGCAGGCCGCCCACGAGCTGATACACAAAGTTCGCGAGCGGCCCCTTGAACGGCACCCGCCCCTCGACCCCTTCCGGTACGAGTTTCTTCGATTCGCTGACGGTCGCCTGGCCGTACCTGTCCTTCGACCCCATCACCATGGCTCCGATGGAGCCCATGCCGCGGTACGACTTGTAGTAGCGCCCCTGGAACATGATCGTCTCGCCGGGGCTTTCCGTAAGGCCGGCGAACAAAGACCCGATCATCACCGCATGCGCGCCTGCGGCGATGGCCTTGGTGATGTCGCCGGAGTACCGGATGCCGCCGTCCGCGATCACCGACACACGGTGTTTCGCGGCCGCGGCGGCGCAGTCGCTTATGGCGGTCAGTTGCGGGACCCCAACCCCGGCGACGATCCGGGTCGTGCAGATCGCCCCGGGCCCGATCCCGACCTTCACGCCGTCTGCGCCGGCCGCGATGAGCTGCTTCACCGCGTCGCCCGTTGCCACGTTGCCGGCGATGACGTCTATCTTGAACTTCTTCTTGATCTCCCGGACCGAGTTGATGACGTTGGCCGAGTGACCGTGGGCGGTATCGACGACGACGACGTCCACCTCGCTCTCGACCAGCTTCTCGACGCGCGCGATGTCGTTCACGCCCACCGCGGCGCCGACCCGGAGCCGGCCTCGACTGTCCCTGCACGCGTTCGGGAAGCTCTCCAGCTTGTTGATGTCCTTTATCGTGATCAGCCCCTGCAGCCGGAAATCTGCGCCGACCAGCAGGAGTTTTTCCACCTTCTTCCGGTGCAGTATCTGCCTTGCCTCATCGAGCGTCGTGCCGATCGGCGCGGTGACAAGGTGCTCCCTCGTCATGACGTCCGAGACGGGTTCGTTGTCGCCCCGCTGGAAGCGCAGGTCTCTGTTGGTGAGGATGCCGACCAGCTTTCCGGCGGAATTCACGATGGGGATGCCGGAGATGTTGTGTTCGGCCATTATGCTGCGCGCCTTGCCGACCGTCGCGCCTGGAGGCAGGCAGATGGGGTCCATTATGACGCCGTTGGCGGACCGTTTCACCTTGAAGACCTCTCTCGCCTGCGCCTCGACGGTCAGGTTCCTGTGGATTATCCCGATCCCGCCCTCCTGGGCCAGGGCGATCGCAAGCTGCGCCTCGGTTACGGTATCCATCGCCGCCGAGACTATCGGGATGCGGAGCGGGATGTTCTTTGTGAGGAGCGTGCTCGTGTCCACGTCGACGGGCACGACCTCGGACCGCTGGGGGACGAGAAGGACGTCGTCGAATGTGATGCCATCGCCGATTACATTCACGTGCTGACACTCCGAATCACTGTTCCTTGAATACCGCGCCCAGGTCGCCGTAGGTGAGCTTCTCTTCGCTTGTTTCGAAGAGTCTCCGCGCGTGTCGTACCGGCTATTGCTTCCGCGTTTTTGCCGCCATGCCGGTCTCCAAGACTTGTTTCTCCTTGAAACCCAATGAGCTCTTTTGAGGCGTGATTATATCATGCGGCGCGGAGAAATCAAGAAAAAAAAGCTGCGCTTGGGGCGCGCCGGCGGAGGCTTCCAGGCCGGACTATTCACGTATCAGGAAAAAAGGCCGACAGATTGTCATTCCCGCGAAAGCGGCTCTTGGAGTGCGGCGGTCGCAACCGCCGCTTTGGCTTCACCCTTTGAGGGAAAGCGCCGTCTGCGGCCGGCGCACTCCAAAATCGGCCAGCCCGGCGTTACCCGGACAGGCTGCCAGCGCGTACGATTCGCGAATGGAGGAAGCGAGACGGCACTTTGCCGCTACGAGGGCCGAAGCAACGTGACAGCTCCCTCTGCTCAATGGAGGAGATTGCCTCGCTGCGGCTCGCAATGACATGAAAACGCGTGTCTGCCAAGAAAGGGAATCAAATGAGAACGATATTGTTCGGCAGGCCGATAATCGGCGCCGAGGAGAAGGACGCCGTGATGAAGGTGCTCTCGGGTCCCATCCTGACGCACGGGCCGCTGGTGAAGGAGTTCGAGACCGCATTCGCGAACTTCACCGGAGCGGAGCACGCGATCGCCGTCTCCTCCTGCACTGCGGCGCTGCACCTCGCCTACTTCTTTCTCGGCGTCGGGCCGGGCGACGAAGTGCTGGTTCCGGCAGAGACGCACGTGGCGACGGCGCACGCGGTGGAGTTGTGCGGCGCCAGGCCCGTCTTCATCGACTCCGAGAGCCGGACGGGCAACATGGATGCTGCGGTGATCGAGCAGCGTATCACGAAACACACTCGGGCCATCTCGGTAGTCCACTACCTCGGAATGCCGATGGACATGAAGAGAGTCGTTGAGATCGCGAAGAAGCGCGGGCTTTTCGTGATTGAGGACTGCGCATTGGCCATCGGGTCGCGATTGGACGGAGTCCATGCCGGCCTCTTCGGCGACGTGGGCTGTTTTTCCTTCTACCCGGTCAAGCACATCACGACCGCTGAAGGCGGAATGGTCGTCACGCGGCGCAAGGATGTGGCACAGAAGATATCGATGCAGCGCGCCTTCGGGATCGACCGCAATGTCGTCAGCGAGCGCAAGATCCCCGGCATGTACGACGTGCAGGACCTTGGGCTCAACTACCGCCTCAACGAACTGGGGGCCGCCATGGGTCTCCAGCAGATGAAGCGCGTGCCCGGCTTCCTTCAGAAAAGGCGCGAGAACTACGAAACGCTGACGGCCGGATTGAGAGGCATCGACGAGATTGAACTCCTGCAATCGAGCCATGGCGGGTTCCAGAGCAGCTACTACTGCCAGTCGGCCATCCTGAAAGAGCCGTTGCGCAAGAAGCGCTTCGAGATAATGGACTCGATGAAACGGCAAGGCGTGGAGACGAGCATATACTACCCCCACGCGGTCCCCGACATGAGCTACTACAAGAACAAGTACGGGCACGGTGATGGAACCTGTCCCGTGGCCTCACGATTGAGCGACAACGCGATTGCTCTTTCGGTCGGGCCGCATCTCGGACCGGACGACATGAACTACACGGTTGATGCATTCAAGAACGCGATTCGCGAGGTGAAATGATATGGGTTCCATAGCGGGAAGAAAGATAACGCTGGTGGGCGGCGCGGGATTTATCGGCCACCACCTTGCGTTGAAGCTGAAGTCGCTCGGCGCCGAGGTTTCAGTGATCGACAGCCTTGCCGTGAACAACTACTACAGTTTCCGGGACAAGGAAGACCTGATCCCCGACGCGAAGCTCTATCTGAAGATCATCATGCAGCGGCTTGAATTGCTCGAGGGGAAGGGAATCCCGGTGGTTGTCGTGGACGCCAGGGACTATGTGAAGATCACGGAAGCGATAGTCCCGATGCGCCCCGATGTGATCATCCACCTCGCGGCCGTCGCTCACGCGGGCAAGTCGAACAAGGACCCGTATTCAACCTTCGATCACAGTCTGCGTACGCTCGAGAACTGTCTTGATATCGCGAGGTCGACGGACCTGAGCGTGAAGCATTTCATCTACTTCTCCTCGAGCATGGTATACGGCAACTTCCAGAACGATCGTGTTTCGGAGGCGACCTACTGCGAGCCGCTCGGCATCTACGGGGCGCTCAAGTTCGCGGGCGAGAAGCTCGTGATCGGCTACAACCAGGTGTTCGGGCTTCCATACACGATACTCCGCCCTTCCGCGCTCTACGGTCCGCGCTGCGTGAGCCGCCGGGTCGGGCAGATATTCATCGAAAATGCGTTGCGAGGGCTCAGTGTGGACATCCGCGGCGACGGATCGGACCGCCTCGACTTCACTCATGTAGACGACCTTGTCTCCGGAGTCCTGAAGGTCCTTGAAAGCGACGCGGCAATGAACCAGATATTCAACATGACCTACGGCGAGTCCCGCTCGATCGCCGAGATGGCGGCCATCATCGAAAAGCACTTTCCGAAGGTCAAGATCAACTACCTTCCGAAGGACAAGCTGATGCCTGACCGCGGCACGCTGTCCGTCGAGAAGGCGAGGAAGCTGATCGGCTACAGTCCGACGCATCCGCTCGAAAAGGGGCTCGTGGACTACATCGACTGGTACAAGTCGATCTGGGCGGAGATCGCGCCCGGGTAGAATTCTGAGTCCCTGTCGCAGCACAGGAGCAAACGAAATGGCCACAGAGACACGAAGACACAGAGAGTATTCTGGGAGTTTCTCTGTGCCTCCGTGACTCTGTGGCAAGAACATTTTGTTGTAGTAATACGATCTTGAAACACAAACGAAAGAACATTGTTCGCGACACCTGGCTGAGCGAGACGCTGGGGCGTCCCGTTTACAGGGTCGTTGTCGACGCGGCGCTCGTGAACGGCACGGCGCAGGCCCGACTGGAACGCGCGCGGGTGCGGCGCATGCTCCGCACCCGATCCGTGTTCGCCTATTCGAGAGTCCATTCGGGCGATCTGGAGGCTGCAACGTTCCTGCAGGATCTCGGGTTTCGCCTTGTCGACACGAACCTCGTCTTCGAGAAGCCGCTCGATCAGCGACGACGAGCCATCGGGCGGTACAAGGCGCGCTTCGCCGAGAGCGCCGACGAATCTCAGACCGTTGCGCTTGCAGGGCGCGCCTTCACATTCAGCAGGTTTCATATGGATCCGCGGATCGGTCGAAGGGCCGCCGACAGGCTGAAGGCCGAGTGGGTGCGCAACTACTTTCGCGGCAGGCGCGGGGATGCAATGGTCGTGGCCCTCGTGGGAGGCAAGGTCGCGGCCTTCCTGCTTCTGCTGCGAAGCGACGACGCGGCGTTCGTCATCGATCTCATTGCCGTAGACCGAAGGTTCCGTGGGCGCGGAATCGCAGCCGCAATGATCGCGTTTGCCGAGACTCATTGCCGTGGCGCGAAGCGCATTCGTGCCGGTACCCAGATTGCCAACATGCCCTCGATTCGCATGTACGAGAGGCTGGGTTTCAGGGTTTCCGACGCGGACTACCTCTTTCACTACCATAAGCACTGAGGCGCAGAACGGAGTGGTCACGAAGTAGCCGGTAGCGAGCAGTGAGCAGCGAGGTAGAGTAGCATTGACGCTCTTGCCGACCTGCTACCTCTCGCTACTCGATACTCGCTGCTCACTGCTTTCCGTGGCGCGCGGGAGAAGACATTGCCAGGAGCAAGACGAAATCGTGCCGAGGAAGGATGAATGAGAATAGCCGACATTGATCTTGACAAGGAAGTGCTCGTTGTGGCCGAGATCGGCAACAACCACGAGGGCGAGTACGAACTTGCCGAAGATATGATCCGTCTCGCGGCGAAGGCCGGCGCGGGCGCAGTCAAGTTTCAAACCATCGTGCCGGAGAAGCTCGTCTCGCCTGCAAACACGGAAAGGGTGCGTCAGTTGGAGAGGTTCCGATTGACCCGTCGCGAGTTCAGAAGACTGAAAGGCGTCGCCGATCGGGAGAACCTGGTGTTCCTGTCCACACCGTTCGACCTCGAGAGCGCGCGTTTTCTGAACTCGCTCGTCCCCGCGTTCAAGATCGCGTCCGGGGACAACAACTTCTACCCGCTGCTCGCCGAGGTGGCGGCGACGGGAAAGCCGATCATGCTGTCAACGGGACTGGCCGACCTTGCGCAGATCGCAAGATCGAAGCGCTTCATAGAAAGAGAATGGAGATCCCGCAAGATCAGGCAAGAGCTTGCGCTCCTCCACTGCGTGTGCAGCTACCCTGTACCGCCTGACGAGGTCAATCTCAGTGCAATTGCCACTCTCAGAAAGGAGCTGGACCGCACCGTCGGCTACTCCGACCACAGTCTCGGCATCGAAGCCGCCGTGGGGTCCGTGTTCTTCGGCGCACGGATCGTGGAGAAGCATTTTACGCTTGACAAGAACCACTCCGACTTCTATGATCACAAGATCTCCGCGGATCCCGGCGAATTCGCGCGCATGGTCCAGCGTATCCGAGCTGCTGTCCAGATGCTTGGCGACGGCAAGAAGCGAATTGCATCGAGCGAATGCGCCAACCTGGAAAAAGCAAGGCGCTCCATCGTTGCCGCTCGCGCGTTGCCTGAGGGCACAGTTCTCTCATGGAAAGACCTGTCCTGGGTCCGGCCCGGCGGCGGACTTGCGCCAGGCCGTGAGAACGACATCCTCGGCAAGAGACTGCTCCGGCCAGTTCGCAAGGGAGAGATGATCACGCGCGAGAGCCTGGACATTTGACATTGTCCGTGTCTCATTGTTCATTTGTCATAGGTCAATAGATGTGTGGTATCGCAGGATATGTCGGCAGGGCAAGCGTTGACGAAACGCGAATCCGGCGGACGTTGGAACTGATGAAGAACCGCGGCCCGGACCATCAGGATCATGCCGTCTTCCGCGCGGGCGACCTCAGCGTCGCACTGCTCCATTCTCGCCTCAGCATCATTGATCTTGACCCGAGAGCAAACCAACCTCTTACTATCGGCGACTGCACTATCATCTTCAACGGCGAGATATACAACTACGTTGAACTGCGCAAGAACCTCGAGCAGGCAGGCGTCGTCTTCAAGACGAACTCCGACACCGAAGTGCTTCTCCGATCATACATCGCCCACAGCGAGAAGTGTGTCGAGAATTTCGAGGGGATGTGGAGTTTCGTCATCTACGACAAGGCCAGGGACATGTTGTTTCTATCGCGCGACCGCTTCGCAGAGAAACCCTTCTACTACCTTGAAACTGCCGACGGGTACTATTTCGCTTCTGAAGTCAAGTTCATCAAGGCACTGACCGGCGTCAATCTCTCTGTCAACATGCGCCACATGTTCCGATATCTTGTGAACGGCTACAGGGCGCTGTACAAGACCGCCGACACGTTCTTCAATGAGATCAAGGAACTCCCGTTTGCCACAAGCGCATTGATAGACCGAGACCTCAGGATGCGGACGTGGCGTCACTGGGAGCCGACCTTCGCGCCTGCGAAAATGACAATGGGCGAGGCTGTGGAGGGTTTTCGTGAAAGAATGCTCGAGGCCGTCAGGCTGAGGCTGCGCGCCGACGTGCCGCTGGCCTTCTGCCTCAGCGGTGGCGTGGACTCCGGCACGGTGGCCTCCGTCGCAGCGAAGTGCTTCAACTATGACGTTGCGACGTTCTCAATACTCGACACCGACGAGCGGTACAACGAGCGCGATAACATGACTGCAACCGTCGAAAACATCGGCTGCAGGCACACGTTCATCGACATCCCCAAGGCGGATTTTCTACAGCGGATGAGGCGGCTTGTGGAGTACCACGACGCGCCGGTGAACACGATCTCCT
>JAVHLO010000117.1 GCA_031082105.1 Planctomycetota bacterium | reverse complement strand
CGCCGCCGCGCCGTCCCAACCGTCCCAGCCGGACGGCCAGGCCGACCAGCCACCCGCCGTCCCGCCCGCCGCCGTCCCGACCGCACCGGGCCCGGGGCAGCAGCAGCCGGCCGCGCCGCCGCAGGAGGAACCGCGTGAGCTCGCGCTCTCGATGGACGACGCGGTCGCAATGGCGCTCAAGGAGAACGCGCGGCTCGCAATCGCACGGCTCGAACGCGAAAAGGCCCGAGGCCGCATCGGCGAGGCATGGTCGACCGCCCTGCCTAACGTCAGCGGCACGGTCACTTACATCAGAAAAGACGAGATCGTCGCCAGCGAAATCATGGGCATGTCATTCGCCGCCGGCGATGAGGATAACTGGAACGCGGAAATCGCAGTGCGCCAGAACCTCTCGCTCTGGACCTCCGCAACGGCCATCGCCGTCGCAAAGATGTTCAAGGATTGGACCGAGGAGTTCGTCCGCGATTCCGAACAACAGACGGTCTTCCTCACCAAGAAACTCTACCTCGACCTGCTTCTCTCGTCCACCACGCTCGAGCGGCACAGGCAGACGCTCGCTCTCGCCCAGGAACACGCAGGCAATATCAAGAAACTGCGCGCACAGGGGATGGCGACGGAGTTCGACCTGCTCCGGGCCGACGTGGAGGTCGCCAACATCCGCGCGCTCGTCTCGCAGTCGCAGAACTCGGTGAACGTGGCAATGATCTCGCTCGTCAGGATGCTCGGCCTCCGGTACGACGCACAGATCGTCCCGACGGACGCACTCGACTACGCGCCCACTGAAACGGACGCGGAGGCGATGGTAAGCGAGGCGCTCAGGCAGCGGCCCGACCTCGCACAGGCGCTGCTCAATGTCGACATGCAGGAGAAGAACCTGGAGCTGATCAAGCAGCAGTTTGTACCGTCACTTTCCGCGCAGTACTCGTACGGCAACGAGCGGCCAAACAGAAAAAGCTCATTCGGCGAACCGGAATGGGAGGACTACTGGAATTTCATGGTGGTGCTCTCCTACCCGCTCTTCGAGGGCGGGCTGACGCTGTCCAAGTACCGGAAGGAATCGGCGGTCCTGCGTCAGCAGGAGCTTGCTTACCACGACTCGGTCGAGGCCGCCAAGGCGGAGACATACCAGGCCGTGCTCGGCGTGCGTGACGCCGCGGAGTTCGTGGAATCGCAGGCGGAGAACGTGCGGCAGGCGGAGGAGAGCGTGAGGCTCGCGAAGGCCGGCTACGAGAGCGGCACGAACACGAGCCTCGAGGTGCTGGACGCGCAGACGGCGCTCTCGACCGCTCGCGCGAACTATTCGCAGGCGGTCTATGCCCATTGCGTCGCGCGTATCGCGCTCGACCGCGCGATGGGGAGGTAGCGAAGAAGTGGGAACTTGGAACGCGGAAGTCGGAACGCGGAACGCGGAAGTCGAAACGCGGAACGCGGAACCTAGAGGATATTTCAGCTCCACATTCCGAGTTCCGCGTTCCGAGTTTCGAGTTCCGATTCCTTACGAGGCCTCTAAAAATGAATGAACAGCTTTCCGAGACCGGCTCGTCGAAAAACGGGCCAGGCTGGTTCCGCCGTAACGGCATCAAGACGGTCATCGTTCTCGCCTCGCTGGCCGCGGTGACCGCGGTCGTCATGATGCCGAAGCGAAGCCGCGATACCATGCCCGCCGAGGCGCCGCCGGTGAACGTAACCGTGATGACCGTCACCGCGGAACCTGAGTTTGTGGACACGTTCGATCTGCCTGCGGTCGTGGAACCCAACCTCGTCGTCACGGTCTCCGCCGAAGTGGCGGGACGCGTCGAACGCATCCCTTCAAAGAAGGGCAGTCTCGTCCAGGTCGGCGACCTGCTGATCCAACTCAACGAAGACCTCCTGCGCCCGGAGTTCGAAGGCGCCGAGGCGCAATACAAGCACGACCAGACGGAATACGAGCGCGTGGCGAACCTCGTCAAAGAGAAAGTCCGCCCGTCCCGCGACCTGGACAACGCCACGACCCAGCTTGCCGACAGCAAGGCCCGACTGGCTGAGGTGCGCGCGCGACTGGAGCGCGCCCGCATCGTCGCGCCGGGTGCAGGGTTGTTGAACGACCTGTTCGTGGAGGAGGGCGAGTATGTCCAGGCCGGCACGCCGCTGGCGGAGCTTGTGGATATTGGCAAGGTCAAGGTGGTCGTGGATGTCCCGGAACGCGATATCGCATGCTTCGCCGTCGGCCAGAAAACGAAGATATTCGCGGGCGCCAAGGACCAGAAGGAACCGCCCGTCGGCGACATCACGTTCATCAGCAGGCTGGCCGACCCGCGGACCCGGTCCACGCGGATGGAGATCTCACTGGACAACGGGAAGGGCCTGTTCCTGAGCGGGCAGATCGTGACGGCCCGGCTGACGCGCCGCGTTCTACGCGACGTGGTCTTTGTCCCTCTGCTGGCCGTCATTCCCATGGAAGAGGGAAAGACCGTGTACGTCGTCAATTCCACGGAGGCACAGCGCCGCGAGGTGGAGCTTGGGCTCATCAGGGGCGATCGTGTCCAGGTGACCCGCGGATTGTCGCCCGGCGACCGTCTGATCATCGCGGGCCATTATTTCGTCGCGCCGGGACAGAAGGTGAACGTTGTTGAAGAAAACAAGTAGTCCCCCTTAGCAGAGGGGCCCCGACTGTGGTCGGGATCGCGGCTGCGGCCTTGAGATTCAGGGGGTTGTTTTCGAAGTCGTCTACGCCTGAGGACCAGACATGACAACCCCCTACGTCCCCCTTTCGTAAGGGGGACTTCGTCCCGACCCCGGTCGGGACGAAAGAGGGAGGGCGAAAGTCCTCCTTAGCAAGGGGGGATTCAGCCGGGATTATTCGCGTATCCAGGGAACGGTGCGACAGACTGTCATTCCCGCGAAAGCGGGAATCCAGTGGATCGCCGACGCGACCGAGACTGTCGGAATCCAGTCTTGTACTCTTGCTGCTGCACCGCTTGCTGGATTCCCGCTTTCGCGGGAATGACATTTTCATGGTTCTTCGTGAATAGACCTGGTCAGGGGGGTTGTCCTCGAGTAGTGCGGTAGAACTCTGATGATAATCATCGACACTGCAATCCGGAATCGCACGACCGTGGCCGTCCTGGGACTTGCCATCGTCGTGATCGGTGTCTATTGCTATATGACCCTGCCCCGCGAGGCGTTCCCGGACGTGCCCATCCCGTTCATCCTCGTCACCACAAACTACGAGGGCGTGTCGCCGGAGGACGTCGAGACCTCCGTGACCATGAAGATCGAGAAGGAGCTCAGCGGCATCCGCGGCGTCAAGGAGGTCCGCTCCAGCAGCGCCGAGGGCCTCTCGCTGATCTCCGTCGAGTTCACGCCCGACGTGCCGAGCGAAATGGCCCTGCAACGGGTGCGCGACCGCGTGGACATGGCCAAGGGCGACCTGCCCGAGGACGCAGATGACCCGGTCATCAAGGAGATCAACCTCGCCGAGTTCCCCATCATGCTCGTCAGCGTTGCCGGCGACGTCTCGCCCGTCCAGCTCAAGGAGATCGCGGACAACCTTCAGGACGCGCTCGAGGCGGTGCCCGGAGTGCTCAAGGTGAACCTGTCGGGCGCGCTGGAACGTGAGATCCGGCTCGAGTTCGACCCGGAACGGCTTGCGTCATACAACCTCACGGTCCCGGAGATCCTCGCCCTGATCCCTTCAGAGAACGTGAACATATCCGCCGGCGGCCTGGAGACGGAGGGGACGAAGTTCAACGTCCGGGTCCCCGCGGAGTTCGTGAGCCCCGAGGAGGTGGACCACCTGCTGCTGACGGTGCGCGACGGCAGGCCCATCTACCTGGCCGACGTGGCCGCCGTGCGGGACGCGTTCAAGGACCGGACGAGCCACTCGCGTGTCAACGGCGCCGACAACGTTACCCTGAGCATACAGAAACGGGTCGGCGCCAATGTCGTCCATGTCTCCGATGCGGTCAGGAGCATCATCGAGGTCGCGCAGCTCCGCGTCCCCGGCGCCGTGAAGTTCGACGTCACGTATGACATGTCCAAGTACATCCGCAACATGGTGGCCGACCTGGAAAACAACATCATCGCGGCATTGATAATGGTGACCGGCGTCCTGATGCTGTTCCTGGGCTGGCGGACGAGCGCGATCGTGGCGATGATCATCCCGCTGAGCATGTTGATTACTTTCTTCCTGATCCAATTGCTGGGCTACACGCTGAACATGATGGTGCTGTTCGGGCTCGTGCTGGTCCTGGGCATGCTGGTGGACAATGCCATCGTCATCGTGGAAAACAGCTATCGCCATCTCCAGCTCGGATACGGCCGGATGGAGGCCGCCATGCTCGGCGCGAACGAGGTCGCCTGGCCGGTGACCACATCAACGCTTACGACCGTGGGCGCTTTTTTGCCGCTGATGTTCTGGCCCGGCCTGATAGGCAGCGTCATGAAGTACCTGCCGATCACCCTGACGATCGGCCTGATGGCCTCGCTGTTTGTCGCCCTGGTGTTCAGCCCGACGATCTGTTCGATCTGGGCCGGCGGCACGGGCAAGCCGCGCAAGGCTGATCACCGGTTCATCCGCGGCTATCGACGATTCCAGCAGGCCGGCCTACGAAACCCGGGCCTGACTTTGTTCCTGGCCGTCTGCCTGCTCATTGGACTGGCGATCCTGTACGGCAAGATCGGCCAGGGCGTCGAGTTCTTCCCGGAGGGCGATCCCGAGCGGGCCATCATCAACGTCCGGCTGCCCCAGGGCGCGAACATCCACGAGACCGACCGAATCGTCCGGCTGATCGAGGGCCGCGTTGCGCCATACCGGCAGTGGCTCAAGCGCATGGCGACGAACGTCGGTTCCTCCAGCGGCGGGATGGAGCTGGTCGCCTCGTCCGGCGGCCCGCACCTGGCCAACATCACGCTCGTCTTCGCCGAATTTGCGGACCGAACGCGCCCTTCGACGGAGATCATCGCGGCGATCAGGCGCGACATCGCCGACATCGCAGGCGCTGAGATCAGGATCGACCAGGAGAAGATGGGCCCGCCGACGGGCGCGCCCGTGACCGTGGAAGTCGTCGGCGAGGATTTCAAGACCCTCAAGCGTCTGAGCGAACAGGCCCACCGCATGATCACCGACGTGCCCAACCTTGTGAATCTGCGAAGCAACCTCGAGGCGACCCGGCCCGAGCTGGCCTTCACCGTGGACCGGCGCGTCGCCATGCTCCTCGGCGTCAACACCGCCATCGTCGGCAACTTCCTCAAGATGGCAATCTTCGGCCGGAATGTCGGGACCTATCGGCAGTTCAACGACGAGTACGATATCACCGTGCGCCTGCCGCTGGCCGATCGGATCAGCATTGACAAAGTATCCGACCTTCGGATTCCGAACGCCACGGGCGACGCCGTGCCGCTCAGCTCGCTCGGTCGAATCGAGTACCGCGGCGGGTTTGGCACGATCAATCGTGTCGACCAGAAACGTGTCGTGACCCTGACTGCCGACGCCGAGGGGAGGTTGAGCACAGACGTGCTGGCCGACGTGCAGAAACGCCTGGCCGGGCTGGCCATGCCGTCCGGCTATGAGATCCGCTACGCGGGTGAGAAGGAAGAACAGGATGCTGCTGAGGCATTCCTCTCGGAGGCCTTCGTCATTGCGTTGTTGCTGGTGACGCTGATCATCGTGATCCAGTTCAACTCGCTGATGGTGACGATGGTCATCATGACGACCGTGGTTCTTTCACTGATCGGTGCGCTGCTGGGCCTGCTCATCTGCAATCTGCCGTTCGGCATCATCATGACGGGCATCGGCATCATCAGCCTGGCCGGCGTTGTCGTGAACAACGCGATTGTGCTGCTCGACTACACGCAGAAGCTGCAGCAGCGCGGGCTGGACCTCGTCTCCGCCGCCGCCGAGGCGGGCGTCACGCGACTGCGGCCCGTGCTCCTGACGGCCGGCACCACGGTCATCGGCCTGATCCCGATGGCTGTCGGCGTGTCGTACGACTTCCACACGTTCACCTGGGCGACAAAGAGCGAGTCCACCCAGTTCTGGCAGAACATGTCGATCGTTGTCATCTTCGGTTTGACCTTCGCCACGATACTGACGCTGGTGGTTGTGCCGTCGCTGTATGTCATGCTCACTCGCCTTGCCGTCCGGCTGGGGTTCAAGATGACACACAATACGCCGCCGGAAACGGGGTCACCAAAACCAGACTAGCCCGATTTATTCATGAAATCCGATTTGCTGTCATGCCGAACTTGGTTCGGCATCTCCTTCAGCGAAGGGCCGGACACGCGGCAAAGGAGATTCCGAACCGAGTTCGGAATGACAGTCTGTCGATGCTCTTCCTTGATTCCTGAATAGAGCGGGTTAGCGGTTCCGTTGCTGCGCGCCGTGTGAACGGCTGCCCCATGAGACCGCTTGCGGTGAACGTTTTTTCGCGTGTTTCGTTAATACCTGTGGATTGCGTGCCCGGGGAAGTGGTGTCTTTACCCCGGACGCCCGGTCGTTGACTCGAGGAGATCATGATGTCCGGCATCATCCGACGTGTGCGGCCGTTGCGGTTTCCGGCGTTGTTCTGCCTCCTCGCGCTCTGCCTGACGTGCCCGGGATTGCAGGGCACAACCGTCAAACTGAAGGACGGGACGTACAGGAGCGGCGAGATCGTCGCAAGTGACGCGGACGGTTTCACCCTCCACGAATGGAGCACGGGCGGCAATATCAAGATAGGCTGGGATGCCCTCCCGCCCGGCGAGGCGGTAAGGCTCCAGAATCTCGTAAAGCCGCCGGAGGAAAAGGGTGAGCCGATGCTGGACGGTCTGCTGATCACAATGGACGACGGCAAGACATATGAAGGCCCCCTTGTCGAGAAGAGCCCCGAGAAGTACGTCATCCAGTTGGCGACGAGCCAGCGGCATATCCCCCGCAACAGGGTGGCCAAGACGGAGCAGGTCAAGATACGGGCCTTGTCGATCTACACCGCCAGAGAGTTCTACGACCTGCGCTTGAAAGCGCTGGACGCGATGAACGCACAGCAGCAATATGATCTGGCCGTTGTCTGCATGCAGATCGGCCTGTATGATGAGGCCAAGGAGCATATCTCGAAGGCGGCCGAGCTGGATTCGACCTTCGGCGAGGCGGCTCAGAAGCGGATCCCCGTGATAGAGAAGCTGGCCGCCGAGAGCAAGGCGACCGCCCTGTACATAGATGCCGAGCGCGAGTTGACGCAGCGGAAATTCAGCGCCGCAAGGGAGCTCATACAGCAGCTCATCGAATCGTATCCGGCCACCGACGCCGGCAGGCGCGGACCGGCGATGCTCCAGAAGATCGACGATGACGAAAAATCGTACGTCGCGGACAGGATCAAGTACGTGGACACCAAGGTGGTTCCGGCCTATTACACGGCCCTGACGGCCAGCCTGCAGAAACTCGCGGGGGACAAGAAGGCCACGCTTGCGGAGACCATGACCTACATAGAGTCCGGGCTGCATCAGGAGGTCCTCGATTCGCTGGCGGGCAAGTTCTTGATCGAGGCCGCGGAGGTCGAGAAGATCTGGTCGGCCAGACAGGGAACGGACGCGAGAACGGCGTCCTACGGCGACGGGAGCTTCCTGGTGGAGCAGCTTGACAGCCAGGCCGCGGCGAACGAGTTCCGCATGCTTCCACCGGACAAGCGCGGCAAGCTCATCGCCGAGCTCGCGCAGCGCGGTTCGGCCGATATGACCACGGCCGGTGAGGATTGGTGGAAGAAGGCGTCCAGTCAGCGGCGTGTGTCGTGGTTGGAGGCCTACGCCGCGGAGAAGGTCGTCGGCAACGCTACGGTGAAATACGTTCCGTGCATCGGGTGTAGCGGCAAACGATACACGCTGAAGACCGAGCTGTGCAAGAGATGTATGGCGCTCGGGAAGGACAGGGTAGTGGAGTACAAGTAAGGAGAGAACCATAATGAACATCGGTTCGTCTCGCATGGTCTCTTGCCCACAGTGCAAGGCCAAGTACGATGTCTCGGGCTTCAAGGAGGGGAAGAAGTTCAAGTGCCAGGGGTGCGGAACCACCCTGACCGTGCCGGCCGCTTCGGCGCCTGCGCCGTCGAAGGCGGGCGCGTCTTCGTCCGGCAAGCACGCGCGAGCCGCGGCCGCGCCTGCAGGAGAAGCACCCGCCGGACGGCGAAGCCGCTCCGCAGCGCATTCGCAGCCGTCGAACGCTCCGATCATCATCGCCGCCGTGTCGGCCGCCGTCATACTCGTGGTCGTCATCATATTCCTGATGCAGGACAAGGACAAGCCTCAGGATGGCGGCAATCAACAGACCGCCGGGACAGGCCAGACACCGAATGCCGGAGGACAACCCGCCGGTTCCTCCGGTCAGCCCGCGGGGACCCCCGGCACCGGTGGTGCGACCAATCCTGACGGTTCGTCCTCCTCTTCGAACACAGGCGGCACGACGCCCGGTTCGGACACGACGACTCCCGGCGGAGACACGACCACACCGGGCGGGGACACGCAGCCGGGCACGAGCACGGACAACCCGGGCGAGACTCCGACTCAGCCGACGAAGCCGGATAAGAAGCCCACGAATCGCGGCGAATTCCTCATCGACAACTCGATCAAGGGCGATGTCGACGCCATGCTGGCGGAGATTCCTTACACCGACGACGCGACCGTCGAGCAGTATTGGAAACGGATAGAGGCGTACGAAGAACGCGCGGTGCCGATCCTGGTCGAAGCGCTGCTCAATGAGGACACGATGGTCGCGGCAGCCGCGAGCCGGCTCCTGGAGAATATCACGGGCAACACCCAGATGCGGCTCCTGCCCGGGACAGACCCAGAGGACGCGCAGGTGCTGCATCGCGAGTGGAAGGAGTGGTGGTGCGTCTATCAAGGGTCGTACAAGCGACGCAAGGCCGAAAAAGCGGCCAAGATGACTTCGGAGAAACGCCTGGAGGAGATTAAACGTCTGTTGACGGACGTCAGAGGCGGCAGCTTCGCCGAACGCTCGGCTGCCGCGCGCAAACTGCGCGGAATGGGAAAAGAGATCCTGCCGGTGCTGATCGATCTTCTCAAGGACGAAACGGGCCTCGCGGACCTCTCACTGAACCAGCTCGAGAAGATCACGGGCAAAGAGATGGG
>JAVHLO010000116.1 GCA_031082105.1 Planctomycetota bacterium | reverse complement strand
CCTCACCCCCGCCCTCTCCCAGAGGGAGAGGGTCAGGGTGAGGGCGAAACGACCGTTGCGCGATTTGACGGAGACACACATGTCCAAGTTCCTGCTGGTCGACCATCAGAAATGCACGGGGTGCCGTCTTTGTGAGATGGTCTGTTCCGTGAAGCACACCGGGTGCAGCAACCCGAGCCGCGCCCGTATCCACGTCGTCAAGTGGGAATCGCAGGGGGTCGAATTCCCCATGGCGTGCATGCAGTGCGAGGACGCGCCCTGCATCGCGGTCTGCCCTAAGGAGGCGTTGAAACGCGACGAGAAGCTCGGTCGCGTTGCCGTTGACTACGATGCATGCATAGGGTGCAAGCTGTGCGTCGCCGCGTGCCCGTTCGGCGGGATGGGAATGGATGTTGTCGCGAAACAGGTGGTGAAATGCGACCTGTGCGACGGCGAACCGCTGTGCGCCAGCTTCTGTCAGCCGCAAGCGATAACCTACGTTGAAGCCAGCACCGCCAATCTGAAAAAGAAGCGCAATATCGGCGCGAAGCTGTCGGAGCTCGTCAAGAAGCTCGTTCCGGGCTAGATTCCTGGCCACAGAGGCACGGAGACACAGGGGAATCAACAGCAGAACGGCGCATTGTTCCGTGCCGCACCTTGTGGCTATATGGCTGTTTGGGATACGGAGGGGCGCCCCAGGTCGTGAAATCTGTGGTTTCCGCCGCAAGGATGTCTTCGGTGCCTTCAGCGTCTTTGGTGGTTTTAATCTGCAGTCCCATTCGGTGTCTTCAGCGTCTTCGGTGGTTTACACCGCGGCGTCTTCGACAGTTACCCCATGCGAAAAAGCCCGCTTGTCACTGCCCTGCGCAACGCCATCCGCCGGTGCGACCTCAACCTCTGCGTGCAATGTGGCGCGTGTTCGGCGGTCTGCCCGATGACCGAGGTCTTCGATGACCTGCCGTACGCGGCATTGCCAAGGTCGATCGTGCGGCGGTTCCTGCTTTCGCAGCCAACCACGGAAGAAGTCCGCGCCCTCCTCAGCGACGCCAGGTTCTGGTTCTGTCTGACCTGCGACGAGTGCGCGCGGCGTTGTCCCGCGGGCGTAAAGTTGAACGAGTTCGCGGCCGGCATGCGGCAATTGGCGGTCGACAACGACATCCGCGCCGGCGCAGCCCTCTGCGCGTCGTGCGGCACTTTTTTCTCGACACGGCGCGCCGTCGACCGCGCCAGACACGCCTTCCGGAAGATCGCGGCGGGCAAAGCGGTTTCGCAAAAGAACCCGACCGACCAGGACAAGGCTGCGGCGGAGTCGTTCGGCCTGTGCCCTAAATGCCGGATGTACGCCGCGGGCAGGAAGATCGCCGGCAGCAGGCTTCGGGCTGGGCGAGAGTTCTCGCCGGTTCGTGAACAGTCTTAGGAGTGCGCCATGAGAACTGTATCTTCTGTGTTTCCAGCGACCTTCTGTGTCGTCATTCTGTCGCTGGTATTCACTCTTCCGCCTCGTATGGGGCGCGCACAGGAAACGCCCGACCTCGACGAGCTCTTCACACGGGCCGGCGAGCTCCTCCAGGCGAAGAAGTACGACGAGGCGATCGAGGCGTTCAAGAAGGTGATCGAAATCGACGAGACGGCCGTCGCCGCATACTACAACATCGCCTGCGCCTTCTCGCTCCAGAAGAAGACCGGGGACGCCCTCGACTGGTTCGAAAAATCCCTCGAGCGCGGCTTTCTCGACTACGGCCACATCAAACAGGACACGGATCTTGACAATATCCGGACGGAGCCGAGGTTCAAGGAGCTGATCGTGAAGTACAACCTCGAGATCGAAGAGAAAACGGAGACGTACATCCTCAAAGGATTCGATTCGTCCGTCACGGGCGCGAAGACGGGGGAGCTCGCCTCGTACTGCTATATGGTGGCGTGTGCTGCGACGAAGGAGGCGGCCATCATCGATCCGAGCGGCGGGGTGGACGAGATCGCCGGCTACCTGGAGAAGAACGGGCTTGCCCTGAAGCATATCCTTATCACGCATTGCCACTACGACCATGTGAGTGCGATCAAGGCATGGGTGGCGCGGACGAAGGCGAAGATCTATGTCCACGCGGACATGGTCGCGGCGATGCAGGAGCTCGGCGAGGACATGACCGTCGTCGGCGTCGCCGACAACGGGAAGATCGAGGTCGGCAAGCTCTCGTTCAAGACGTTTCACTCGCCGGGCCACTCGGACGACAGCGTCTGTTTCTATCTCGAGAATGAGGGGCGGCTGTTCAGCGGCGACGCCTTGAACTTCGTTCCGGGCAGGATCAGCGACGGGATCAGGCAGTACTTCCAGAAGTATTTCTCCGCCATCAAGGAAGAGGCGAAGGTCTATCTGGGCCACGTCGGATGCAGGCCGTTCAGCGCGATCAAGAAAATGGTCGAGGAAGAGAGGTAGCGAGGAGCGGCCGCTTTGGCCGAGCCTTGTTTTCGACAATCACGAGAAGCATATAGGGCGATATGCGCCCAATCCCGGCGCGGTTCGAAACCCCGCACGGAAGGGAACACGGTGAAACAGTTTCAAATATCAGAAGACGAATTCCTCGACGCGCACAACCTCGTCCAGGGGCGCGTCCCCTTCTACTCGGCTCTTTGTTTCGGCCTGTTGTTGTCGTATCTCTTGCGAACAACACTTGGGCACACGAGAGAGCCGGATGGCGCCAGGTTGGAAGTCTGGGTTCCGGTAGCCCTTGTGTCACTACTGCTCTTCTTTGCACTTCTTACCAGGACGCAGAAACGACAGGCAAGGGCTGTCTACCGCGAACAGAAAAGTCTCCGCGAGACAATCAGCATGACTTTCGACAACGAGGACGTGGAGTGGAAGTCGGACAGCGGACACTGCAGAATGAAGTGGGACAACATTGTCAAGCACAAAGAAAACGCCCGGCTTGTTCTCGTTTTCGAGTCGCGAAACCTCATGCGCATTGTTCCCAAGCGGGCCTTCGAAAGCGACGAGGAGCTCAGCGCTTTCTGCCAGAGGTTGAAATCAGTGCGCAAGCCGCCAACCGCATGACTCTGTGGCCCGCGTTGCAGCCGATGCGCATCTTTGAGGGCACCGTGTCAAAGCTCAAGATTTCCTGGCGGTATGGGACTTGGATGTTGGAGGCAACCTGCCGCCGGGGCAAGGACAAAGATCCATGACGGAGACGCCGCAGGGATGCCCCGCCGATAGACGGGGAGGATCATTGCCTGCCCAGATATGGCGCAAGAAGGTGTTCAGCTGCCCCGCCGATAGGCGGGGAGAGTCATTGCCGACCTAGGCTAGGCAGGCAACCACATACCCCGGCTCTCGCCGGGGCATGGTGGGGTGGAACTGGTCGCGGTTCTAGGTCGACAATCAGGCGACCCCGGCTGTCGCCGGGGCATGTTTGGAAAGGTACGGCGGAGACGCTGTCTGTGAGCACGACGAGAGATGAAATCCTGAGAGAGGCCGAACGCGAAGCGGCGTCCGCCGGCTACCGGCTCGCGCAGGGCGAAGACCTGGACCGGCTCCTGAACGGGCTCGTCGCCAACACCTGCCGCTACGGCTACGCGATCTGTCCGTGCCGGATCGGCTCGGGCGATATCGTCGCCGATCGCGACATCATCTGCCCGTGCGACTACCGCGACGCGGACGTGAAGCAATACGGCCGGTGCTACTGAGGGCTTTACATGACCGAGGGGTGGCTTCTCGGCGGGAAGCCCGACGAACAGATACCGGAGCGGCGCAAGCCGCGCCCGCAGCAGCCGGCGGTGGAAACGAACGCGGAACCCGCAGGAGGTGAGATCGTGTGGAGATGTGTCGTCTGCGGCTACCTGTGCGCGCGGAAAGAGCCGCCCGCGGTGTGCCCCATCTGCAAGGCGAAGAAGGACCGGTTCGAGGAGTTCGGCAAGATCCTCGTCACAGAGAAGAAGCCCGACCCGCCGAAGGCGACGTGAGGTGGAGCGCGGTCCTGGCGTAACGAGGAGGGGGGCGTTTCGTTCCCGTTTCGAGGTCTGACCCTCATCGCCGTGACGTCTGAATTGAGAAATCAGTGCCGCGACCGTAAGGGAGCGGTAGACGGCCGGTTGCCCGGAATTCGAATTGTCGCGAACCACCAAGTAGCAGGAGCTGCTTAGTTCCATTCGCTAATACCGTCACCGCGCATCGTTCTCATCCATTCCTCGTAGGTCTCCAAGTCAAACGACTGAGCATCTGCATCGGGAGGATAGAATGGTCCCCCCTGAAAGCCAATCCATATTGAAGGATCCAGTGTTCCACGCGTCGCCCGTCGAATGTCCAAAATGCTCTCCGCGAAGATAGGATTCTCTTTGTTCTCATTCCACCATTGGCTCCACCAGTCTTTCAGCTTGGCAAGATCAACGCCTTCTAGTCGGCCAGGATCTGGAGCCAATGGACATCTCATGCCAGTCATCCGCACGAGAAGGCAGTTTGCGATCTGGTGTTTGATGGATCTGTACCCCGCAGAGGACGGACCATCATTGAGTATGGATATCGCCCACGGCACGATGAGACAGAACAAGTTTCTGTTGTTCCTGATGCGACGATAGAGAATGGTCAGCAACAATGGGCGATAGTCTCTCCCAATTACGCCAATCTCGTGCGTCAGCTGGCTCAGGATCGCCTCTGATTGTGTATCATCGCCAAGTTGACACAACACCAGCATCTTGTCTTCCTTGCTGATCCGCCCGAGATCGAAGGCGCGCCGGATATCTTCAACAAGTCTACCATATCCTTCCTCGCCAATCACCCATGCGGACCGTGAAGACACAAACCTCTGAGTATCACAAAGAAGAAATCTGCGGGCAGTATCTGCATTTACTGCATTGGGAATCTCCGATAGGAGCTCCATGGCGCGAGCTCGCGCCTCATCTCCCGGGATAGAAGCGCCGTTCAAGACCTCCATCAAGTGAGGAACGGCTGCGTCGCCTGCCCTTCGCAACTCTTCCGATAGACTGGTGTGTCTGAAGAGCGCGTTCACTTTGGCCGGGAAATAGTGGGTTTCCATCAGCAACGGATTGTGTAGCAGGCTTGCCAGCTTCCGCAGACGAGTCTGTTCCGGTGACTCCCCTGTACCGAAAAACCAAAGACCAACCGTCACTCCAACAGACATCACAATGACGCTGAGGAGGACTGCTAATGATCTTCTTCCAATTCTCATGCACCTACCTTCCCTATCCATCTCTCCCGCGGCTATTCAGATTCGTATGCCCTGAACGCGACTCTGTCGAGCTTGTCTGCTTGTTGACGTTTGCGTTGCCAAAGAGACCCTCTCTTGTCATTCCCGCGAAAGCGGGAATCCAGAGATGGTTGCATTGGCTCTACAAACACCAATGAGATGCCGCCAGGCCGCGTAACTGACAGCGTTCCGCACAACGTTCGACCGCCGGCTACTCCGCCTCCTTCAAGGCCGTGCCGCAGCCCGTGCAGAAATCCATGCCGGTCGTGTCTGCGAGTTTCTCGACCGCGCTCGAAAAATCGAAGAGCTCGCTCCCCTTGTCCATGAGCGTCACAATGAACAGCCGTGAAAAACCGAACTCGCGCGGCTTCTCGCCGGCCTGCACGCTCACCAGCAGCCGCGAGTTGTCCAGCCATTCCATGTACGAAAGCCCGATGATCCGCGCCGTCTTGTACCGTGTGTCGTAGCCCGCGTAGTCTTCCGGCCGTGCCGATACCGGCAGCCGGTACTTGGCGCTCCACCGGTCGCCTTCCTTCCGGCAGGCCCACAACTCGCCGGACTGTGACGAACTGAAGACCACCACCGAGCCGTCAGGGCTCACCGCGGAATGGCCCGAGCCGTCCGCGTCCGTCAGCATCACGAACGACTTCCGCGTGAGGTCGCCGATCCCGACCTGCGCGGACAAGTCCTGCCCGTTCTTCACGTGGAATGAGAACCCGGACCCGTCCGGGAACGGCGACGGGTCTTCGCAGAAGAGCTTGCCCTCCTCCGGTCCGGTGAGCCGCACCTGACCCGTGGCAACCAGCTCGCCGCCGGCGCCCGTCGGCGCGACATCCATCGTGTAGATATCCTTCCTTCCTTTGACCTCCAACGAACAGATGATCTTTTTCCCATCCGACATCCACTGCGGAAACCGCGCGCGCTCGATGAGCAACTGGTCCTTGCCCGTCTCGATATTCACCACGTGTACGCTGTTCTCATTTGCGCGGCCCGCCTTTTCACCTCGGTTGTACGCGACCAATGCTCCGTCCGGCGATATCGCCGGGAACCATTCCACGGCGTCCGGATCGCCGACCAGCGGCTTCAACCTGGCGACGGCCTTCGCGGCGAGATCCACGTCGACGCAGAAAAGGTCCGCGCCTGACGGATCTTCACGGAAGCAGCCGCCTCCGCTGTTGAGGTTCGTTGCGAAAACCACTCTGAACTTGCCCGTCGCGCCCTTCCCGGTCTCTCGCGGTTTCTCTTCCGGTGGCTTCTCTTCCGATGGAGGCGTGGCCTGTCCGAAGACGACCGGCTTGACCGTCCAGAGCTGCAGTTTCGTATAACAGTTAGGCCGGGCGTCCTGTGTCGGGAAGATCTCGTCAAGCACATCTCCGTAGGGCGGGACCGGATCCGAGCGCGCGACCTCGAAATCGGCGCGCCCTTCCGCGATGGCGATACGCGCGTGGGCGAGCGCGATGAGAAGCTCGCCCGCCCCGAGCGGGACGCCGGCGACGGTCACCGAGCCCGGGATCGACGGCGGGTCCGCAGCCAGGGCGGTCTTCAAGATGCCGCCCGCAATGGCGCAGATTTCTTTGGCCTGTATCTTCCGCGGCGACGCCAGCAGCCCTTTTGTGCCGGTACTGATGGGGCCGAGCAGGTCGGTCAGTTCGACCTTCTGCGGCCACGCACCCTTCTCATGGAACTCCGCAAGCGACCTTGCGAGCGCCTCGAACGATTCACAGAGCGAGTAGGTCCGGCCGGCGGCGTTCACAAGCCCCGGCGGTCGGCCTTTCCATCCGCCCTCGAGCGCGCGTGCGATCGCGAGCACTTCGTCCGGGCCCGGCCCGTATGCGTGTTCGGGTTCGGCGAGTTTCATCAGATCATCAGGCGACGCCCAGCGCGAGCCCGGGTTGGCCGGGAAGAACTCTTCCTCCAAGTACCTTATTGGCTCCAGACAATCGGACAGGTCGCGCCTGCC
Organism: Planctomycetota bacterium; assembly: GCA_031082105.1. GTDB lineage: Bacteria > Planctomycetota > MHYJ01 > JACQXL01 > JAVHLO01 > JAVHLO01. The sequence continues at coordinate 2,000 of JAVHLO010000116.1, read as the reverse complement.
GAGGGAAAAGCCGTAGCAGACGATGTTGGGTCGTGACCGGTCGAGCCGCGCGATCCCTGCCCGAGCCGCACCGGCGGAGCCCGGGCTCATCTCCAGCCCTTCAGTGCCCAGCGAAGCGATTCTTCCCATATGCCAGAAGACCGTTGCGCTGTCCGCCACTTCGCTCACACGCTGTTCCAGGTCTTTCACGCCGAATATCTTCAGGGCATGGGTCGCCACGGGGACGGCCGGCTGGTCAAACGCGAATTTGCTCATCTTCCGCCATGCCCAGCCGGTGGGCGCGGATTCAAGCCCGTGCGCGGTGATCGCGGAGACGTCGCGGCCGAAGACCTTCTGGACGAGCGCGAGCCCGCCGAGCTCCGGGCCTTCCTTGCCGAGGACGCTCCGGTCGAGCATGCGGGTCTTCTCGTCGACGGAGTACGACACGCGATGCGAGTAGCGGCTGATGGTTGCGTCGACCGCGTCCTTCCAGTCGACCGCGTAGCTCATGCTCTGTTCGGGCGGCATGTTCTTGCCCTTAAGCCCTTCGAGCATCGCCAGCAGGTCGGTCGGGACCGGGTACGGCCCGTGCGTTTCGTCGCCGTGGTAGCCGAGATACAGTCCAAGCTTGTTGATGTGTTCGAAGATGGCGGGGTCTTCCTTCTGAAGCCGCTCGACAAGGATGCCGTCGACGAAGAGCGTACCGGGTATCTTGTGCGCCGCCCAGAAATCGGCGATGCTGCGGACCTCCTGCGCGGTGGGGTAGTATCCGCCCGGCCCGGCGTAGTGGTGAGTGAACGGCCAGAAGTAGACGGGTTGGCTTCCTTCCGCGGGCGGCTTACCGTCGGGCAGAGGTCCCTTGCCGGGCTTCTTGTCGGGCTTCTCGTCCGGCCCGGATCCGGGTTTCTTGTCAGGTCCTTTGCCGGGTTTCTCTTCGGGGCGCCTGTCCGGCGTCGATCCATTCAGCGCCTGGATCGCCTGGTCGAGCAGTCGTTCCGCCTTCTCCAGGTCGCCATTGCGCGCGGCCTCGCGCGACTCCCGCTGCAGCCGTTCCGCCTCCGAGGTATCGGCCCCGGCCTCCTTCCTCTCTTTGAGCAGGCGCTGAAATTCCTGGAGCTTCGCCTGCGGGCCCTGCTGGGCGCGGCAGAGATCGGGTCTGAGCGCGACGGCGATGGCGATCAGAACGGGCAGCAAGACAACGATCCTTGTGCAGGTTCTCATTGGCCTCTCCATGAAAAACAACTCCGGCCGGTTTGGCGAGACATGCGCGAAACCGGGAGCGAACTGAAGCGAGGGATGGCGAGGGATGGGGACACTCTTTGAAATCTCGTATCATTCAGTCGGTAGACGGGTGATTCTCCGATCTGAAGCTGTCGTGGTCTTCGAGGCATGACCAATAGAATAGCACATCCGCCAGGCAACGTCAATCAAAGCGATTCGCCTCAGCATCTTGTCATTCAAGAGATCACAAAGAGTGTCCCCAACCTCCCGGATCACGTGGACTCAGTATCCTGGTGAGAGTGCGTGATAGCAGCGCGGGGGGGATGTGTCAAGGATGCTATTCGCCGGGTGACAGCTCGAAGGCGTATCGCTTCGCGTGCTTGACCGGAGAGATGGCGACGAATGTGAACCTGCCGCCCGGCGGGAGACAAAACTCCTGCCATGCCGTCCTTCCGCTCACGGCCTCGTACCCGCTCGCCTCGAACCAGCGGAACCGGTACAGCCCTTTGCATGTCATCCCTGCCGTTTCTCTTGCACAGATCGTCGCCGTGGAATAAGTGCCCTGATTCTCGGAATAGAACACGTCTTCCACCGCGAGCCGCCAGTTGCGCGCTTCCAGGACGGCGCCCTTCGAGAGCGTCCCCTGCTCGGCGTGTATGAGCCCGGCAAGAGACGTCTTCGCCGGGGCCGGTGACGATCCGGAAGCGCAACCGGACAGGACTGCAGTAATCGATAGCGCGCAGAAGAGGCTTGAGAATATGCGCATGGAATCTCCTGGCAACAACGCACACCAGCCGGGG
>JAVHLO010000115.1 GCA_031082105.1 Planctomycetota bacterium | reverse complement strand
CCGGACCGCTCGGGCCCGTACTCAGGAAACCCCTGCGCGAACTTGCCCACGCTCGCTCCCACCTCGGCGAGAAGAGACGCGGCGGTCTTGACCCCCTGCCGCCACGCCCGTGCCAACGGATGTCGATCGAGGCCATGCGAAAAACTCCAAAGCGAAATACCGGTCTGCAAAGTCAATCACAGACTACGAATCAGCCGTCCTGCCCATCGCTTGAAAGACTTCGGCGCATCTGCGTGTCGCACCCTCACGACACGTACGCCAGGATGCGCGATAACTCCTCACGCATCTTCGTCCTGTGGACAATCCTGTCTATGAACCCGTGAGCCAGCAGGAACTCCGCCCGCTGGAATCCCTTCGGCAATTCCTGCTTCAAGGTCTGCTGGATGACCCTGGGTCCCGTGAACCCGAGCAGCGCGCCGGGCTCGCCGATCACTATATCACCAAGGGCCGCAAAACTGGCCATCACACCGCCCATGGTTGGGTCGGTGAGGACCGAAATATAGAAACACCCCGCGGAATCGAGTCTGGCAAGGGCTGCGCTGGTCTTCGCCATCTGCATCAGCGAAAGGCATCCCTCGTACATGCGCGCCCCGCCGCCGGAGCCGGAAACGATGATCAGCGGGATCCGCCGATCCTTCGCAAGTTCTGTAAGCCGCGTGATCTTCTCGCCGACGACGGAGCCCATGGACCCCATGATGAACCGCGAGTCGGTGACGCCGATCGCCACCTTGATACCGTTGATCGCCCCGACGCCCGTCATCGCGGCCTCGTTCATTTCAGTCTCGCGTTGCGACTCTTCGAGCTTCTCGGTGTACGACACGACCGCCTCGAACGACAGCGGGTCTTTCGATTTCATGTCCTGCCAGAGTTCTTCGAACGAACCCGGATCCAGGAGTGATGCCAGCCTTTCGTTTGCGGGCATGTTGAAATGGTGGTTGCAGTCGGGGCAGGTCTGGAGCCGCTGGGCCACGGCGGCCTTGAGCACGAGGTTTTCGCACCCCTCGCACCGCATCCAGTCGCTGCCGGCATCGTCCTTTTTTCGGCCCCACATGAGCCGCCGGAATCCGTTCCACGACATCCGCGGTTTCCTCAAACATGTCCACCTACCCGCCTGCAGCCGCGCGAATTTCGCTGATGGCGCGCGCCACGTCGGGCGCGCCGAATACCGCCGTCCCAGCCACGATCACGTTTGCCCCGGCCTGCGCCGCCCGGCCGACCGTCTTCGGGCCGAGTCCGCCGTCGACCTCCAGCCAGTATTTCTCGCCCGCCGCAGCCCTGAGCTTCCTCAGCTTGTCGCACGTGCCCTCGATGAACTTCTGGCCGCCGAAGCCGGGTTCGACGGACATGGGAAGCACGAGATCGAATTCCGGCACGAACCGGAGCACAGCCTCGACGGGCGTACCGGGATTCAAGGCCAGGCCGGCCCTTTTTCCCATGGCGCGAATCCGCCGCGCCAAGGCCACGGGATCCTTGACGACCTCAATGTGAAAAGTGATCAAGTCGCTGCCGGCCTGCGCGAAGGACTCGACGTACTTCTGCGGCTCGCTTATCATGAGGTGCACGTCGAAGGGCAGCTGCGTGAATCCCCGCAGCGCGCCGACGATCGCAGGGCCGATCGTAATGTTCGGAACGAAGTGGCCGTCCATGACGTCCACGTGTATCCAGTCCGCGCCGGCTTCGGCCACGCGACGCACGTCCTCGCCCAGCCGCGCAAAATCCGCGGCCAGGATAGACGGTGCGATGAGCACGTTCTTTCCGGATGGTTCCATGTAATAGCGTGAGCGCCACAAATGTCTGTGGCAAGCCACGTAGCCCCGCAAAGCGGGGTGGCGTCTCCGAAGGAATGGCACTCCGCTGCGGCCACGTGCCTTACTGCAAACCTTCGTGAACAATGCGGGCTAGCGGTTCCCCAACGCGGCAATACCCGGCAGTTCTTTCCCTTCCAGGAACTCGAGCGTCGCGCCGCCACCGGTGGAGACATTGGACATCTTCTGCGCAAGGCCGAACTTCTCGACCGCCGCGGCCGTGTCGCCGCCGCCGACGACCGTGTTGGCGTTCTTCAGGGACGCCATGGCCTCCGCGACGGCCCGCGACCCTTCGGCGAACTTGGGTATCTCGAATACGCCGAGCGGGCCGTTCCAGATGACGGTCTTCGCATCGCGCAGCTTCGCAGTGAACGCGGCGATCGTCTTCGGACCTATGTCGACGCCCATCCAGCCGTCGGCGATGTTGCCGGATTCCAGCTTGATGAGCGACTTCGCGTCGAGCTTGTCGGCGATCAGGTGGTCGACGGGCAACAGCACCTCCACGCCCTTCTCCTTCGCCTTGGCCAGCATCGAGCCGGCGAAATCGACCTTCTCCTTCTCGAGCTTCGAGTTTCCGATGCCCTTGCCCTGCGCCTTGAGGAAAGTGTAAGCCATGCCCCCGCCGATCAGGATGCAGGTCACCTTGTCGATGAGGTTCTCGATCACGCCGATCTTGTCGGACACCTTCGCGCCGCCGAGCACCGCGACGTACGGTTTCGCCGGATCTTCGAGCAGCTTGGACAGCGTCTCGATCTCCCTCTTCATCAACAGCCCCGCAACGGCCTTGAGGTACTTCCTCACGCCGACGATCGACGCGTGTGCCCGGTGCGAGCAGGCAAACGCATCGTTGACGTAGATATCGCCGAGGAAGGCCAGTTTCTTCGCGAAGTCCTCCTCGTTCGCCTCCTCCGCCGGGTAGAACCTGAGGTTCTCGAGCATGACGATCTCGCCGTCCTTCATCCGGCTCACGGCCTTCTCCACATCCGGGCCGATACTGTCGTTCAACTTCGCGACCGGCTTGCCCACGAGCTCCGAGAGCCGTTTCGCAACGGGGTCCATCTTGAGTTTCTCGTCCTTGCCCTTGGGCCGGCCCAGGTGGGACGCGATGACGACTCGGGCGGCGTTGTCGATCAGGTGCTTGATGGTGGGCAACACAGCCTTTATCCTGGTGTCGTCGGCCACGTTCCCTTTCGCGTCCTGCGGGACATTGAAGTCCGCGCGGAGCAGCGCCCTTTTTCCCTTGAATCCAACGTCATGAACGGTCATTTTGGCCACGGTCAGCTCTCCAAAGAAGTGTGTGCCGGCGCGCCGGAACCCGGCTCGCGCCGCGGAACCGCCAACTCCGGCACATTATAGCATTTAAGGTGCGCGAATCAACAAAAAAGCCACTTTATTGTTGACATCCTGCGTCGAAAATGCAATAATTATCCATCTTTATTCAAATACGGCCTTTTGCGAAAGGAGTCCGTCATGGCGATCAAGGTGGCGATCAACGGTTTCGGGCGTATTGGAAGACTTGTGTTCCGTGCGATGCACAAGCAGGGCGGGTTTGATGTCCTGGCTGTGAACGACCTCGCGGACGCCAAGTCGTGCGCGCATCTGCTGAAGTACGACAGTGTGTTCGGCCCGTTTACCGGAAAGGTCGAGCCACGCGAGGGCGCGCTCGTCGTCGACGGCAAGAACATCCGCATCACCGCGGAAAAGGACCCGATGAAGCTCCCGTGGAAAGAGCTGGCGCCGGACTTTGTCATCGAGTCCACCGGTGTGTTCACATCCAAGGACGAGTGCATGAAGCACGTTGCGGCCGGCGCGAAGCGAGTCATACTCAGCGCCCCCGCGAAGGACAAGATCGATGCCACGATCGTCATGGGCGTCAACCAATCGGCCCTCAAGAAGGAGCACGTGGTCATCTCGAACGCATCCTGCACAACGAACTGCCTTGCCCCGGTGGTCAAGGTGCTCAACGATTCCTTCGGCGTGAAGCGCGGCATGATGACGACCGTGCACGCGTACACGAACGATCAGCGGGTAGCCGACCTCATCCACAAAGATCTCAGGAGAGCTCGCGCCGCCGCGCTGAACATCATACCCACGACGACCGGGGCTGCAAGGGCGATTGGCGAGGTGATTCCCGAGCTCAAGGGCAAGCTCGACGGGTTCGCCCTGCGCGTGCCGGTCCCGGACGGGTCCGTGGTCGATTTCGTGGCCGAACTCAAGCGCAGTGTCACCATCGATGAGATCAACAAGGCCGTGAAGGCCGCGGCGGACGGCGCCTTGAAAGGCGTGCTCGAATACACGGAAGACCCCATCGTGTCCAGCGACGTCATCGGGAACGATCACTCGAGCATCTTCGACGCCAAGTCGACGATGGTACTCGACGGGAACCTCGTCAAGGTGGTTTCCTGGTACGACAACGAGTGGGGCTACTCGATGAGAGTCGCCGACCTGATCAGGTTTGCATCGACGATCTAGATGAAGCTCCCTGCTATCGGCCTGGTAGGACTGCCCTGCGCCGGCAAGACATCGCTGTTCAGAGCGATCGTCGGCCGCGGCCACGGACACGAGGCGGAACGGCCGGACCAGGCGTCCGTGGCGATCGTCAACATCCCCGACGCCCGCCTTGACGCGATCGTCAAGTCGCTGGCGGTGTCGAGGCGCGTGTATGCAACGGTCGAGGTGAACGATTTTCCTCCGATCCTCGGCGGTGCGCGCGTAAAGGGTAAGGGCGGGAGCGGCGAGCTGCTGAACCAGCTACGCCAGCAGGACATGTTGATCGGCGTGTTACCCGCGTACGAGCGGGGCGGCTCCGCGGCAGACGCTGAGTTGCGAAAGCTGCAGGGCGAGATGTTGCTGGCCGATCAGCAGGTGATTGAGAGCGCGATAGACAGGCTCGACAAGGACTCAAGACGCCGAGGCCTGACGGCCGACGAAAGGGAGAAGATTGACCACCTTGAGACCGTCCGCCGGGCCATCGAGAGCGGAGACAGCATCGGGGCGGACAAGCTGCCCTCATTCGAGCGGCTTGCGGCATTCTCGGTGCCCTTGCTCTGCACGAAGCCTCAGATTCTGGTGAGCAATGTCGCCGAGGCGTCCGCGCCATCGCGGCCGATCCCGGGCCTGTTCGGGGCAAGCGTTGACCCCGTTTGCGTGCCCTGCAAGACGGAACTTGAGTTGCAGGAACTTCCGGAGGAAGAACGTCGCGCCTTCCGGGAGGAGATGAAGATCCCGGTCCCGCCGTGGGATCTGCTCGCCCCGAAGATCCTCGAGGCGTTGAAAGTCCTTACGTTCTACACCGCGGTGGGCGAAGAGGCGCGCGCGTGGCATCTCCACCGCGGCGGTACGGCGCTTGACGCGGCGGCGCAGGTTCATACGGATATCGCGCACGGTTTTGTCAAGGCGGAGGTTGTCGCGTTCGACGACCTCGCCGGACACGGCTCGCTGAAGAACGTGAAACAGGCCGGCAAGCTGGCGCTGGAAGGCAAGGACTACGTGGTCAAGGACGGCGATATCATCGCCATCCGGTTTTCCAAGTAGCGGTGTCGCCGGCACGATCACGCACTGTGCGCCGGGCGATCCGCATTCGATCTGACGAACGTAGGCGCGCTTCGCGCGCGGGACTTTGTTTTCAAGGGACTGCGTGAGGGCTGGACTCTGGGAAAGGTAACCTACTACTGCGAGAAGTGCGGGGAGATGGTCCCCGAGCAGGACATCGGGAAGGGCCGCGCCCTCTTCGTTGAAGGCAAGGCGTACTGCCCCAAGTGCAAGGGATCTGCCCCTGCGCAGGCAACGTCCGCCGCAGCCCAGTCGACCGCACTACCGCATCAGACAAAGAAGCCAACCTCAGCCACTTCGTCGAGCGCGGTCCTCAAGCGGTCCCAGATCCAACCGGGCGCGACGCGCACACCCGCCCACCCGGCGGGACCGCACGGCGGGGCCAACAGCTCCGGAATCCTACGCGCCGCAAAACGACCCGCCCCCCCCGTCGCGATGCCGACGGGACGGTCTCCGGGAAGCTCCGGCCAGGTCAAGCGGCTCGAGAAGTCGTCGCTCACCCCGCACGGCACGCGGAAGTTCCAGGCCGTCAAGGAGGACGAGGCCGATGCCAGGCGATCGACGTACAACCAGCCGCAGAGGAGCGTCTGGATCTACTTTGCCGTCGCCGGGGCCGTCATCGCCGTCATCGTCATTGCCTACATCCTGCTCTCGGACAAGTCCTCCGGTCCCTCCGGCACAAGCCAGGGCAAAAGCGCCGCCGAGATCTCCGCATTGATCGACCAGAAGATCATCGAGGTAAAGAACATGGTCCCCGAGGCGGCCCGCAACGCCATCAACACGGACATTCGTCTCCGCGAGCTCAAGGCCGCCATCGACGAAGGCGCGACCGTTCTTTCGATACAGGAGAAGGCGAGATACGACAAACTGTACAGCGAGCTGCGGAAACAGGTGGACGCGGTCCGAGAGAGCGTACAGAAGGCCCAGGAATTCGAGAACAGGTTCACCAACCTCACGACCGGTCTTGCAGGAACGATTGATTCGGAGGCGGTTGAGAAGTTCGCGCTTGAATGCGACTCCCTGTGCGAGGACATCGCGGGAGTCGAAGGGACTGCGGAAGACCTGGTCAACCGGTGCAAGGCGCTCCAGAAAAGCGCCTGGCTGCGAGTGCGGGCCGATGTCAACACCAGGGCTCTGCAACTTGTGGCCTCGGCTCCCGACGAAACAAAGGCCAAGACCGAAGCCAACCAGCAAGCGCTTCAGATCCTCGAGGGATTGCGCGAGAAGGTACTGAAGAGGCTCGGCGATTCGCAAGATGTCGGGGAGATCGACAAGTTGATCGATGACAGGAAGAACGAGCTTCACGTGTTGAGCGCACGAGCAGCCTACGAGGATCTCGAACAGAAGGTCAACGCCTTCTGCCAGGAGAACAAGTTCGGCGACGCGTTCGACGCCATCGACGCGTATCCGAACTTGTACAACGCCACCGAGTACTGGCGCAAGAAGGACGAGCTTGCCGACGCGGTCCGCGGAAGAAAGCGAGAGTGGGAGCAGAAACAGCAGACCGAGACGCCGCCTCCTGACGCTCCGACGCACGACCAGGAGGGGTTCGAACTGGTCATCGACAACGGGGTGCCCCGCAGCAAGTCCTTGACATCGGCCGGCGACAAGATCACCTGGCGCACCGAGGGCGCGGAACTCGTCGGAAGGCACAGCTCGCCAAAGCTCGATCCGCCTACGCCGCAGGCTCACAACTTCGACGGCTTCCTCTCGCTCGGAGAGGACTCCTGGAAGAACTATGAAGTCAAGGTCGAATTCACGATGAAGCAGGTCGGCGGAATACTCGGCATCCGCGCAGACCTCTCGCAGGGAAAGCCCGGCGTCCCGAACTGGCTCGTCCCGCCGACCGTCCAGCTCGATTCGCCCACGTCGCTCGGTGTCCTTGTCGACGGCGACAGCGTCACGGTCACCATGAACGGAAAGACATTCCCACCCGTGCCGGGGCTCAGCACGAGGGCTCCGAACGGTCGCATCATACTCGCGCTCTACCCCGGGGCCGAGATCCGCATCAAGAGCCTCAAGCTGAAACGGCTCCCGGAGTAGCCTGCGCCGCGTGACATTGGTCATTTGCCATTGATCATTTGTCATTTTACATTCGGCGGCAAGCGTCCGTCCGAGTCAACACCCAACTGCCAATGAGAAACGGCAAATGCCCAATGGCCAATGATCAATATCATGTTCTCTCCTCGAAGTGACAGGCTGTTTGCCCGAGTCGTGCGACACGAGCTTCATACGGCAATCCTACGGTTGCTCGCCCTGTCGATCGTGCTGACGGCGACGGGCGTTTCATTGTACGCGCAGGCGCCGGATACGCCCACGAACGAGAAGACGGGCGAGCAGACTCAGGCCGACCCGCAGGATGCCGGGACTGAATCTGCGATGATGCGGCAGGCCGAGCGCGATCGGCTCATCTCAAACCTGATCAAGACCGCGTCCGAAGGCGAATTCGCGTCGCGATGCACTGCCATCCGAAAGCTGGCGCGACTCCGCTGCATGGAAGCCGTGCCGGTGATCGTTGACGCCCTCGCGGACAAGAACGAACAGGTGCGCGCGCTCGCCGTCGATGCGCTCGGCACACTGGCCGACCCGGCGACGATCCCCAAGATCGGCGCACTGACCTCCGACCCATCGTCTCGCGTGGCCGTGAGCGCGCTGCGGGCACTCGGCCAATTCACGCCCCGCGACGCGGTCCCCTACCTCATCGACTCGCTCAATGCCGCCTACGAGGGGGTCCGCTACCAGGCAGCCCAGGTGCTGTCCGAGCTGACCGGGTTCGATTTCGGATTCAGGGCGGAAGGAACGTCGGCCGAACGAGAGCAGGCCGCGCGCCACTGGGCTTCATGGTGGGAGACCGCCCGCGCCGGCGAGCCGCGCGACTGGTGGATTGCCGGGTTGAAGGAAGGATCGCCCTCCAACAGGGCCGCATCGGCGCGCAGGCTTGCCGAGATTGCCACCGACTCGAACCTGTCCGCCACTGTCCCCGCCCTGGTCGACGCGCTCGCCGACGAATCCGCCGTTGTGCGATACCATGTCATCCGCGCGCTCGAGAGACTGACGATGCTCCGGCACGATTTCGACGAGTCGTCGCCTGACGCGGAACGCACCACGGCCGTCGAGAGCTGGCGCGCCTGGTGGGCCGCAAACAAGGACAGGACCAGGCCCGAATGGCTCGTGCAGGCGCTCAGACAGGGATCACCGATCGTGCGCGCGCGAGCCGCCGCGGAGCTCGGCCTCGGAGGCGACAGAGACCACGTCCCGCTGCTCGCGGAGTTTCTGCTGGACGACGCGATCGTGGTGCGCGAGTCCGTGGTGACCGCTATCGAACGCATTGCCGGCTTGCCGGCTGGCACCAAGGCCGATGCCCCGACCGAAGAGCGTGAACGCGCGGCAATGCGCTGGAAGGCCTGGTGGGACACGCACCGGGCCAGGGCGAAGAAGGACTGGCTTGCGCACGCGCTCCTGAACGAAACCGACCCGGTCGTCCGCAGCTCCGCCGCGCGCAGCCTCGGGAGCTTTCCGGAGCACGCGACGGTTCCGCTTCTCCTCTATGGAATGCAGGATGGGTCAGCCGTCGTACGGGCCGCGGCGATCGCCACGCTTCGCCACATCACCGGCATGTCGTTCGACTTCGATGCCGAGGCGGACGCGCAAGCGCGCGCGTCCAGCCTCGCCAGGCTCAAGGAGTGGTGGTTCAAGGAGGGAGCATCGTACGTGTTTCCGTCCCCACGCGCGCCGGCAAACGAGCCTCGCAGATAGTGCACTCGACTGCTTCTTTTTTTCTTGACA
>JAVHLO010000114.1 GCA_031082105.1 Planctomycetota bacterium | reverse complement strand
GCCGTTGTGGTAGGGAACGTAGTAGATGTACCGCCCGTCCGTTGCGGAGCCCTTGTAGCCCTTCGTCGTCAGGCCGTCCGTCGATTTCGCGTCGTACCCCGACCAGCTCTTCGCCTCCTTGAACCCGCCCTGCGTGTCGTACCGCAGCACCCGCGCATGGAACTGGTTGCCCTCCTCGCCGTACGGGATGAAATAGATGAACCGCTTGTCGAACGCCGCGCCTACGTAGCCGCTCGTCTCGATGCCGTCCGTCGCGCCCGCATCGTACGCGCTCCAGCTCGAAGCGGCCTTGAAATCGCCTTTCGTGTCGTACTTCAGCACTCGACCGTGGCGCGACTCGTCGTCCCGGAACGGGACGAAGTACATGTGCCGCCCGTCGAAGACCGCCATCTTGTATCCCTTCGTGCTCAACCCGTCCGTCTTGCCCGCATCGTAGGCGCTCCAGCTCCCCGCGGCCTTGAACTCGCCCTTCGTATCGTACCGGAGCACGCGGCCGTGAAAGTCGCGCGCGTCGTTGAAGGGAACGAAGTACACGTGCCGCCCGTCGAACCCCGCGCCGTAGAAACCGCGCGTGTCCATGCCGTCCGTCCTGCCCGCATCGTACACGTTCCAGCTCGACGGCTTCTTGAAATCGTCCCTGGTGTCGTAGCGGACCACCCGGCCGTGCGCGAAGGGCTTGTAGCCGAACGGCGACAGGTAGATGTACCGACCGTCGAAGATCCCGTCGACAAACCCCAGCGCGGGGATGCCGTCCGTCCGGCCCGCGTCGTACGCGCTCCAGCTCGAGGCCGTCGCAAAATCGGCTTTCGTATCGTACCTCAGCACGCGCGCGTGGCGCGAGGAGTTGTCGGTGAACGGGACGAAGTAGACGTATCGCCCGTCGAAGACCGCGCCGGCGTAGCCCTTCGTGTTGAGCCCGTCCGTCGCGCCGGCATCGTACGCGCTCCAGCTCGAGGCGGTCTTGAAATCGACTTTCGTATCGTACCTCAGCACGCGCCCGTGGAACGAGCTCCCCTCGCGGCACGGGACGAAGTAGACGTACCGCCCGTCGGAGACCGCGCCGAAGAACCCCTTCGTGCTCAGCCCGCCGACGGAACCGGCGTCGTAGGCCGACCAGTTCCCGGGCTTCTTGAAATCCGCGGGCGCATTCGCGGGCTCCGGCTTCCGCTCCTCGCCCACGCCGATGCCGAGCGCGAGACAGACCAGGCAGAGCAAGAGGACGCTCACCTCGGATATTCTACGCATGGTTCAACCCGCGATGCAAGCAAGAGATGATCCTGGCGCAGCGTAGCCGCAACCAAAACAACCGCAAAGCACGCAAAGAGCGCAAAGCGAAAAGAACTTGGCCATGCAATTGACTCTCGCGCTTTGCGTTCTTTGCGGTGAAGAATCCTGTCATACAAAACAAAGTTCCGTCGGATCGCAGTACGGAGACACGGAAAAGACTGGCATCCAGCGAAATCTTGAGTCCGGAGTATTGGAGATTCCTCGCTGCGGCTCTGAATGACAGATCCGCCCCTCCTCGCGAATGGACCAAGCCGCGCGAACTGCTGTCTCCGTGCCTTCTGTGCCTCCGTGGTGAATACCCGGCGAACAGCGCGACTACCGTGGCACCGCGATCCGAAGCGCGTTCCTCGACTCTTCATACATCCCGCGCTGTGTTGCGCGCTCGCCCTCGAAGATGTACCAGTTCTCCCAGCCGTAGTAGAAGAGCAGCCGTTGCGCCGCGGCGGCGGCGTCCTTCGTCACGCCCATGAAGAGCGTCACGTGCCTTGCCTCGTTCAGCGGGTTGCGGAATGAGATCATCAGGCTCTGCCGTTCGCCTTCGTAGCGGTTGCCCTTGAAAACGAACGCCGCGGGTTCGAGCGAGACGATCTTCTCCACCGTATCAAGCCCCGCGAACCGCGCGGCGACCGAGTTTATCCCCGGCCGGCCCAACACCAATAGCGAACTCTGACCGAGGTCGGCCTCCGTCATTTCCTTGTCGCGCTTCGAGGTCCAGCCGCCCGACGCGACGATCCGAGCCGCAAGCCCTTCGTACACCGCGCACTCGTCCGCCGCGCCGCCGGTCGGGATAACCACCACGCGCGGCGTGTCGTTGGAAGTCACGTTCAGGCACGCCGGGTACTCGCCCGGCCTGAGCCGCCGGAAAACGTGGTAGTCCGGGTCCACGGTCACGAAACGCGGCGGCTCTTTGGCGTTGATGGACACCTTCGTCTCCGGCGCGCCGACCGCGATCAGCGCGCACGATGAGCCGGTCTCCGTCTCACCCTGCACGCCCACGTTGTACAGGTGATACGGCTCCGGGTTCTCCATGAAGATGGAAAACTCGGTGCGCCAGGAGCCGTCCTCTTCTTTCGTAGTCTTGACGGGCACAGGCGGGACGCCTGTGCTACCTTCGCCGGGCACCTTCGCGGCCCCGCTGCCGATCCCCTCCGGAGCCGGCGAAAGCGAGAGCATCGGCGCGCCTGTCCGGTCGAGCCATTCATCGAAGAACCAGCCGAGCTCCTTGCCGTACTTCTTCTCGAACGCGGCCTGGAAATCGCTCCAGCTTGCGCGCCTTCCGCCGAAGTTGTGCGTGATGTTCCGGAGCGCGGCAAAGAAAGGGCCGTCGCCCATCATCCTGCGTAACAGGTGAAACATCATGCTGCACTTGCCGTAGCCGATCTCGTTGTCGACCTCCTCCGTCTTGCCGGCGAACCTGCGCACCGGGTACTCGTTCGAGTCGTTGACGACCACCGAGTACTTCAGCATCTGCTTGTAGCGGTAGTCGCGGGCCTTGTCCGCGCCTTCGTGCGTCTCCGCCCAGAAGTAGTTCGCGAGGTAGGTCGTCAGCCCTTCGCACCAGTTGCCGTTCTCCCAGTCCGGCACGACATAGTTGCCCCACCAGCAGTGGACGATCTCGTGGCCGAGCCCGCCCGCCGCAAGATGGCGCTGCGGGGTCTTCACGACCTCCTGCGCAAGGAGCGTGTAGGAGGGCATGCCGTAGCCGGTGGGGAAGAAGTTCTCGACGATCGAGAAGAATCCGCACGGGTACCGGCCCAGGATCTGCGAGTAGAACTCGATGTACTTCGCGGCCGCGTCGATGTGCTGTTTCGCCAGGTCCTTCTCGCTCGGGAAGAAGTAGGTCGCGATCGTCACGCCGTCGCGCTTCTCCTCCTGGACGACATACTGCCCCGCCACGACGCTCAGCGAATCCGTCGGCACGTCCCAGCCCCACAAGGTAACGACGTGATCGTTCTCCTCCTTGCGTTCCCAGCGCGTCCCCTGCCCCACGACCTCCCAGCCCTTCGGCGTCGTCGCCTTCATCTCGAATTTCGCCATCATGCCTTCGGTCGTCGGGTACCAGTACGTGCCGCCATGAAGGTACACTCCCTCGGGGCCGATCGTGCCGTTGGTCTGCGTGCCGATGACGAACCGGAGCTGCTCATCCCGTTTCGGGAAGTCGTAGAGCTCGCCAGAGTAGTGGACGGAGAGGGCGCATCTTTCCATCGGCTGCGGCAGTTTCACGAGGACGTGATCGTAGAGGGTCGACTCCGGGTCTTTCAGACGCAGCACGACCTTGAACTCCACGGGCTCGCCGGCCGCGCTCCCACCCCCGGGAGTCGTCCGCAGGTCCGCCGGGTCGCCCTGCGGTTCCAGTCGGATGCTCGATATCGCAAGCCCCGTGTTGAGCACGAAGCTGACGGGGCACGCGGGACCCTTCACCGCCTCGAGCGAGATCCTGTCCACCGCCTCGAGCCGGTGCTTCGCCGGGTCGAGGCTGAACGTAAGGCTGTGCGCCGTGATACGGAACTCGCCGAGCGGCGCAGCCGGCGCGGAGGTTCCCTCATCCCCCGCGAGATCATCATCAGTCGCGTTGTCGCGCGTGCCCGCGCACGAGGCGAGGAAGATGAGCGCCACGAATGCGGATGCGATTCCGAATAGCTTCATCTGGCGGCTCCTATCAGTACACCACAGGGAGAGAACGCGGATTCCACGGACTCCGCAGATCTCTCGGATCTCCCTGGGGCAGCGAGGCTGTGAAATCCGTCCAATCCGTGAAATCCGTGTTTCCACCGTGACGAACAACCGTTGTGTCGTGGATTCGGAAGACAGCATCAAAGACAGCAGAACACCTGCCAATCCAAAATCCGAAATCCAAATTCCTAAGGGCTCGGCCTTGACTCGCGGCCGGAAAAGTAGTAGTATCTCCTCCGACGCCGCAGAAGTGCGGCGGTTTCATCGCACCGACGGGCACAGGCGGGACGCCTGTGCTACTTTCGCCAGGCATGGCCGTGATGCAGTACCGCGAGAGCCGATGATGGACAAGCACCTTGACATTCTCTTCGGGATACTAGCACTCAACGTCGGGTTTATCAACAAAAACCAGCTCACCGAGTGCGTCCACGAGTGGTTGAAGGACCCGCGTCCGCACGGTCTGCCGGATCTCCTCCGCGGGCGGGGATTTGTCAACGACAGCCAGGCCGATGCGGTCGATACACTGGTGAGGGCCCACCTCGGCTCGCACTCCAACAGCCCCAGCAAGGCACTGCGCGCCACCGAGATTGACCCGGGCCTGCGTGACGAACTCCTGCGTGAGATCGTCGTCGCCGGGACACAAAACCACGCGCCGACGGAGCTCGCCTCGGTGAAGCACAGTCTCGCGGAAAGCCGCCGGCAATCTGAATCACAGACCGTCTTCGTGAGCCGCGCGCCGAAAGACAAGTACTACCTGCAGCAGAAGCTCGGCGAGGGCGGGCTCGGCACGGTGTTGATGGCGCTTGACACCGATATCGGCCGGCCCGTGGCGATCAAGTTCATCCGGCATGACGCGCCGCCGGGGTTCACCGAGAGGTTCCACCGCGAATCGGTGATCACCGGACGGCTGGAGCACCCGAACATCATCCCCGTCCACGACATCGGCATGATGGAGCATCCCGACGGGGTGGAGACAAAGTCCCGCAAGAGAAGCTCGACGAAGCGGATGGAACAGCCCGAGCCCGTTTCGCACGAGCGGTTCTACATGGCGATGAAACTCGTGAAGGGTCGGGACCTCGGCGAGTTGATCCAGTCATCGATCGGCGGAGACAAGGCCGACGCGGAGAAGTGGACCTTGCGCAGGTTCGTCGAGGTCTTTCACGACGTCTGCAACGCGATCGCCTACGCACACAGCCAGGGCGTGATACACCGCGACCTCAAGCCTTCCAACATCATGGTTGGCGAGTTCGGCGAGGTGCTCGTCGTGGACTGGGGACTCGCGAAGGTGCGCGGGGAGACCGACATTCACGTGGTCCCGCTTTCGCGCGGGGTGAACGCCGCGGAGCCTGGAGCGGCCTCAAAATCTCGATTGTCGGATCTCTCGAAAAGCGGAACAAAGACCCTTGACGGCGCGGTATTCGGAACACCGCAGTACATGCCGCCGGAACAGGCGCGCGGACTGGTTTCCGAGATCGACGAGCAGTCCGATGTATACTCGCTCGGCGCTATTCTCTACGAGATACTCACAACCTGCCCGCCGTTCGACGGTCCCGACAGCAAGGAGATCCTTGTCAAGGTGATCGCCGAAGACATGGTTCCACCTGCGAAGCGGCTCGAAGAGGAGCGCGAGTGGTATCGCAACCTTGGGCGCAAGCTCGAAACGAAGAGCGGGGTGAAGGACGACGGGGCAGGCTGGCTCGAGCCGGTCACCTCATGTCCCGAGGCGCTAATCAAGCGGGAGATCCCGCCCGAACTCGACCAGATCTGCATGCGATGCCTGGCCCGGAAGAAGAAAGACCGGTACAGATCGGTTCTCGCGCTCGCGGACGAGATACGACTCTACCTGGAGGGCGCAAAGGAGCGGGAGCGCCGTCACGCCCTTGCCGAAACCGCCGTAGCGGAAGGGCGGCTGCTGGTCCGCGCGTATCACGGCCTGAAGAAAAAATGGAACCAGGCCAGGGAGAAGGCGGAGACCGAATCGACAAAATTGAAGGGTTTCATGCCGCTCAGGGAGAAGAGAAAAATCTGGTCCATCGAGGACCAGGCAAAGGCCGCACAGCACACCGTCATTCGCTGTCTCAATGAAGCGATCGGCAAGTTCATGGAAGCGGCCGGCCATGAACCCGAGAGCAAGGATGCAAAGAAAGGGCTGTGCGAGTTGTACTGGGACAGGTACATCGCCGCGGAGGAGCGGAGCGACGAGATGGACACGGCCTACTATCGCGGCCTGCTCATGACCTACGGCAGGGAATGGTACGAAAGCCGATTCCAGGGCCCGGGCACGCTCGGCCTCCGCACGATCACGTACGACTGTGATTGTCTCCATGCCCTTTCGTCGAGGCCCCCCGCCGCCGGCAATGCGAAGACCAGGACGCGTTCCAGATCGGGCGCAACTCGACAGCACGCTGCGGCAGCCGCGGAGACTGCGCGCAGGTGGGGTCCGGTGTTCCACCAAGACGACATGGTGCCGTTCGATTGGTGCAGCAAGGTTTTTGCCAAGGAATTCGAATCCCATATTCCTCGCATCGATTTCACGGGCCATCCCCGGTACGGCCACCGGGACTCGTGTCACGCCCACGAACTGGAAGGGGTCGACGTGTGGATCTTCGAGTACAAGGAGATCGACCGCCTGTTCATGCCGAGCCACCCCTCGGAACTGGTCGCATCGCTCAACGGAATAAAGAAGACGAAGTCCGAACTCGGCTTGCGGGCCGGCCATTCGGGCACAACAACGAGAAAGAAACTGTCCGAGGTCATCCTCGCCCCCTCCACCGCTTCGGGTCACTACCTCGGCCGGACGCCGCTGAAGCGGTTCTCGCTCCCTCCGGGGAGCTTTCTCCTCCTCTTGCAGAAGCCGGGGTATGTTCCCGTGCGCTGCCCGGTCTTCGTGTCGCGCGAACGCGACATCGAACAGACGGTTACGATGTACAGGCCCGAGGAATGTCCCGAGCAGTTCGTCCCAGTGCCCGGCGGCAGCTTCTTCTTTGGCGGCGCCGGTAAGGCCAACATGGAAAGAGTAGTCGTGGACATCGGCGATTTCATGATCGCGCGACTTCCCGTTACATGTGCCGAGTACCTGGAGTTTCTGAACGACCTGGCCCGGTCCGACCTGGAAAGCGCCAGGAAACACGCCCCGCGCGAAGGAGAAGCCTCGGCATACAATTGGGTGCCGGACGCGCATGGCGTGTTCCACATTCCGGCGCGCGGCGAGAGGCAGCTTGTCGGCGGCGGGACAAAGCTCGACTGGCAGCCCGACTGGCCGGTCACAGGCATATCCTGGATCGATGCGCTTGCGTACTGCGCATGGAGATCGGCGAAGGACGGCCGCTTCTACCTCCTGCCGACTGAAGAACAGTGGGAAAAGGCGGCGCGCGGCGCCGATGGCCGCCTGTGGCCGTTCGGCAACCACGGAGACCCGAGTTTCTGTAACGTGAACGACACGTTCGAGGACGGCAACAAGCTCCTCCATGTCGGCGCTATCACGACTGACGAATCACCCTACGGTGTGCGTGACCTCGCCGGCAACGTGCGTGAATGGTGTCTGAACGACCCCGGCAAGAACTGGCGGCACTGGCGTTCCTTGCGCGGAGGGACGTGGAACGGCCGGCTCCACCACGCGAGGGCGAACGAGCGGTTCGGATACACGCCGGAGCGCGTCGACTCCTTCTACGGCCTCCGGCTCGTGCTCCCGTGCGCGGATATCGTGCGGGGAAGGTAAGCCGCGGACTACGGATTTTGGATTTTAGAGTTTGGATTTTGGAGTAACATGATCCGGGATCCGACATCCGGCAGCTGGAATCTGAATTCCAAAATCCACTCGGATGTTCCGTTTTCACGGTAGTCCTCTTTCGACCCGGTTGAGAACCATGAGACACACCTCCCCCGTCCTGTTGCGCCGGCTTGCGATTCCGATCGCGGCCCTGGCACTTATTTTCTTCTCCGCCCGAGCCCACGCGCAGAAGCCGTCGCGGTTCGAACAGTCCGAGCAGGCCTCGCTCAAGAAGATCGCCGGTGAGTGGGTCAAGCTCGGCGATTGGTGCGTCGCGAAGAAGCTCGGCACGGAGGCGCGCCTCTGCGCAGACCGCGCAAAGGCCGCCGACGCCACGGCAAAGGGGCTCGACAAACTCGTCGAGAAAGCAACGGACTGCGAGGACGCCGCCTCCGACGCGGACAGGAAGGAATGGGAGAAGAAGCTCGCCTCGACGGGCAAGACCGTCGCCGGCTGCTACGACCAGCTCATGCTGGCGGGCGCGAAGGAGAAGGACGCAAAGGTCGCCGAACGGCTCGACCGGTATTTCCTCACCGCCCTCGCGCTGGCCCCCTCCGATTCGCGCTGGGGAGTGACGCTCAAGGTGGTCGCCGAGTCGGCGAAAAAGAAGGACTTCGACCGCGTCGCTCGTATCACCGAGGGCGCGCTCGCGCTCAACCCGCCCGAAAAGACCGCCGCGCAGCTCAAGACCGCCCTCGACGATGTCGCCGCCGACCGAGTCATACTCAAGGGCGTCCCGACGCACCCGATCAAGTATTTCTTTTCGCTCCCGCGCGGATACAAGCGCGCAAAGGACAAGAAATGGCCGGTACTCGTCTGCGTCGACGGCGCGGGCAGCAACTTCGAGGGGATCGCAAAGGGCTACAAGGAAAAACAGGGGAAGCTCCCGTTCATCATCGTCTCGCCGTGCACGTTCTCGAACACGAACAAGATCGAGGGCGATATGGTCGAGAAGTACCGGAAATTCTACACCGACAAGGTCATCGAGGAGGGGAACGGCAAACGGATCGACTGGGACGAGGAAGGCGTGCTCGCGATCCTCAAGGACCTCGAGGCGAACTACGACGCGGAGAACCGCGTGTACGTGACCGGGTTCTCCGGCGGCGGGAACGTCACATACATGATGGTTTTCAAACACCCGAACCTCGTGAACGCAGCCGCGCCTTCGTGCGCCAACTTCGGCGCGATCAGCTACGGCAGTCTCAAGGAACAGTTTACAGAAGAGGACCGCAACTTCCCCGTCCATCTCATCACCGGCGAGAAGGACCCGCACCGGGATTTCACGTTCGGCGACAAGAGCTCGCCCGGCATCGAGCCGCAGACGGACTGGGCCGAGAAGCTCTTGAAGGAGCTCGGTTACCCAAACTACAAGCGCATGATGGTCCCCGGCATGGGTCACGACACCGGCTATGACCACGTCATCGCGACCTTCAAGCCATACCTGGAGGGCAAGAAAAAGAGAGGCGACAAGCTGCAGTGA
>JAVHLO010000113.1:5298-9253 GCA_031082105.1 Planctomycetota bacterium | reverse complement strand
GAGAAACGACGGCACTCCGCTGCGGCTACGTGCCTTACTACAAACCTTCGTGAATGATGCGGGCTAGAGGGTTTCCAGACCCGGATTGTCACTACACCAGTACTTTGATCCAAGCGCCATGACAGATTCTCTAGACAAAGAACGTATCCTCGTCGTCGACGACTCCGCAGAGACGCTCGAGGTCCTCAGAAGGAACCTTGCGTCGTCCGGCTACCAGGTGTTCACCGCGCTGGCGGTCGCCGACGCGATCAAGATCCTCGAGGGGACTGCGGTCGACCTTGTCATTACCGATTTCAAGATGCCGGGCGCCAACGGGCTCGATCTCATAAGGCACGTGCGCGAGAACCTCAAGAACACCGAAGTCATGATGATCACGGGCTTCCCGACGATCGAGGGGGCCGTGAAGGCGGTGAAGGATGGGGCCGATGACTACCTGCCGAAGCCGTTCACGGACAAAGAACTCTTCGGCGCAGTCCGAAAGGCGCTCGACAAGCTTCGTGTGCGGAAATCCGCGCGCGGGATGAGTCATCGGCCGCCTCAGCCGTCGCACGGACTCATAGGCGAGTCCGACCCCATGCGCAAGGTCTTCAGCGTGATCGCAAAGGCCGCGTCGGCCAGCGCCACCGTGTTGATAGCGGGAGAGAGCGGGACTGGCAAGGAGCTGGTCGCGCGCGCCATCCACTACAGCAGCAAACGGGCCTCGGCGCCGTTCGTGCCGATCAACTGCGGCGGGATTCCCGAGACCTTGCTCGAGAGCGAGCTCTTCGGCTATGTTCGCGGCGCGTACCGGCGCGGTCGAGTCGCGAGCCGGCTTCTTCCAGACCGCCGACGGCGGAACGATATTCCTTGACGAGGTCAGCGACACAAGCCTTGGAATGCAGACCAAACTGCTGCGCGTCCTCCAGGACAAGGAGGTCTGCATGTTGGGCGCGACGCGGACTCGCAAGGTGGACGTGCGAATCCTCTCCGCCACCAATAAGGACCTTCCTTCCCTCGTGAAGAAAGGGCTGTTCCGGGACGACTTCTTCTTTCGGTTGAACGTCGTCTCGATCTCGGTCCCGCCTCTGCGCGAGAGAGGCAACGATATCCTGCTGTTGATCCGGCATTTCGCCGCGCGCTTCGCGTTGGAACTCGGCAGGCCGACGCCCGAGTTCTCAGACAAAGCGCTTGAGGTCCTCAGAAACTACTACTGGCCGGGCAACGTGCGGGAGCTCGAGAACGTCGTCCAGCGGCTCGTGGTGATGACCGAAGGACCCTGTATCGAAGTCACCGATCTGCCTTCGCTGATGCGTTTCTCCGCGCTGCGCGGGTCGGGATTGATGCGACCGCTCGCAGAGGTGGAAGCCGAACACATCCGGAACGTTCTGGCCGCCGTCGACGGCAACAAGACTCGCGCCGCCGAGGTGCTCGGCATCGATCGCAAGACCCTCCGCGACAAGCTCAAGGGCGGGGCGTAGCAGCCTGTCCGAGTAACGCCGTTTGTAGTAAGGCACGGAGCCGCAGCGGAATGCCGTTCCTTCGGAGTCGCCACTCCGCCCTGTGGGGCTGCGTGACTTGCCGCAAACATCTGCGGCGCTCTCGCCAGTACTCGGACAGGCTCCAAGCCCGGCCGATTCACGAAGAACCACGGAGAAGTCATTTCCGCGTCCGCCGCAGCGGATCCGCTGTGGCGGAAAAGCGGGAATCCAGCAAACGGTGCGGCGGCAAGGGGACAAGACGGATTTCGACGGTCTCGGTCGCGTCGAGAATCCACTGGATTCCCGATTTCGCGGGAATGACAGGTTGTCGATGCACTTCCGTGATTCGTGAGCAATACCGCCAGCCTCTGGAAATCCCCTCGTTTACCGGGTAAATTCTCCCCGCCGGTTCAAATCTCCTCGGCCCGTCGTCCTCACTAGCGGTGTCCTGCCGCGCGCGTCCCGGTACGTACTGCGGCTTCGCGTCTCGTCGTAGGCAGGAATAACCCTCACTGAGAGAACATATTAGCTGCGGTGCCTGACGCCGCAGCAGTCGGCAGGTTCATCTCTCTGCGCAAGTCGGCTCGCCGGGCATGAAAGTTGCGGTCGTACTTGGTGGCTCGGACATCGGGTTGTTTCTTCGACGACTATGAGGAGGTTGTGATGGCAAAGACGATGACATTGCCGGGTCTCTGCACGACGTGCGACAACACACCGGCATGTTCGCTCAGGAAGCGGAGGCGCGAGGGTGTGGTTCAGTGCGAGGAGTTCGCCGTGCCGCCCGCGCGGATATGCAGGTCTGTCGCCAGGAACTCACGTCCGTCCGGCAGCCTGCGCAAGGTTTCGAGGTATATGGGGCTCTGCAGCAACTGCGAGCAGGTCCGTACGTGCAAGTTCCCCAAACCGGCCGGGGGAGTGTGGAGCTGTGAGGAGTATCGCTAGTTGTCCGTGACATTTGGAATTGAGAAAGCAGTGCCGCGACCGTAAGGGAGTGGTAGGCGGCCGGTTGCCCGGAATTTGAATTGCCACGAACCGCTAGCCAGCGAAACCTCCTGCGCCGGCAGCGGGAGCAGATGAGAACCACAGATTGAGAGGACAGACATGACGACCGAACAGATCGCGGCGGTACTGAACAGGCACAAGACGCACCGCGGCGCGCTCATTTCGATTCTCGAAGATATCCAGGCGAAACACGGGTTCCTGCCCGAGGACGCTCTGCGCGCCGT
Source organism: Planctomycetota bacterium (assembly GCA_031082105.1). GTDB lineage: Bacteria > Planctomycetota > MHYJ01 > JACQXL01 > JAVHLO01 > JAVHLO01. The sequence continues at coordinate 6,570 of JAVHLO010000113.1, read as the reverse complement.
GGCCAAGGAGACCGGACGGTCGCTCGTCGAGATCTACGGAGTTGCCACGTTCTACAGGGGCTTCAGCCTAAAGCCGCGAGGCAAACACATCGTGTCCGCCTGTCTCGGCACGGCGTGCCACGTGCGCGGAGCACCCTCCGTCGTCACAGAGCTCGAGAACCAGCTTCGTGTGAAGTCCGGCGAAACGACGGTGGACAAGGAATTCACGCTGGAAACCGTCAACTGCCTCGGCGCCTGCGCCCTGGGGCCGATCGTGGTCATCGATGGCCGCTACTTCTCGAACGTCTCACCCGCAAAGGTCAAGAAGATACTCGAAGACGCGAGTAAAGGCTTCGACCGTGTGGAAAAGGGCGCGGACGAGCGCGTCTTCCCGGTCGTCGTCAGGTGCCCTCGTTGCAACCACAGCCTGATGGATCTCAAACACAAGATCGACGATCACCCGTCCATCCGCGTGACCGTCTCGGGTGGACAGCAGCACGGCTGGCTGAGGCTCTCGTCGCTCTACGGGAGCTACAACCTGGAATCCGAGTTCGAGGTGCCGCTGGACGCCGTGCTCAACTTCTTCTGCCCGCACTGTCATGCGGAACTCGTCGGCGCCTCGAATTGCGTGCTCTGCGAAGCCCCGATGATCCCGATGATCGTTCGCGGCGGAGGGATCGTCCAGATCTGCTCGCGACACGGATGCAAGGGACACATGCTGGATATCAACGGAGTCAACGCTTAGTCGCGCAACACGCGATGATCCTCCAGGAAGGACCGGTCTTCTGTCATTCTGAACGCGGTTCAGAATCTCCTTGTCCGGATGCGGAGGAGATGCCGAGGCGGAATCGGCGTGACGGGAATGCGAGTCGCTGACCCGGCCTGTTCGTGAAGAAGCGTGATAGTGTCATTCCCGCGTCCCGCTCCGAGCGGGATCCGCCGGAGGCGGAAAAGCGGGAATCCAGCAAGCGGTGCAACAGCTGGAGGACAAGACTGGATTCCGACAGTCTCGGTCGCGTCGGTGACGCCACTGGATTCCCGTTCAAGTGTCACGAGCCGCCAGGGTTTTGGGACAGGCTCCAGGCAAAATCCACATTGCAGGTATGTGATACCATGAGCAAGCTCGAATCGATCGAACAATTCAAGGCATTGCAGCAGCGCCTGATCGCCGGACGCGATCCGGCCAGGCCGGCAATAATAATCTCTGCGGGAACGTGCGGTCAGGCGAGCGGCGCCAACGATCTCATCCGCGAGTTCGCACGCTGGTCGGACATCCCGGTTCTGAATATGGAG